>NZ_JADYXD010000010.1:0-160097 GCF_015864475.1 Pseudoalteromonas sp. SWXJZ10B | reverse complement strand
CCCGATGGGTTAAGCCAAAACCATCTAAGTATCCCCATAAAAAGAAAAATGCCAGTCAGCTTAACTGACTGGCATTAAGCTAATTAGCTCCTTTTTTTTGTGTAACGACTTTTTATTAACTAATCATTAATCAGCTTCGTTTTCGTCTTGGTTGTGTATTTCTAAACCTGAAGACATCGCACTTTCTCGGGTGCTTTTTGCTGAATCGTTACGTAGCTTATCAATACGATTTAAATAGTTTTGATCAATATCGCCAGTAATATATTGGCCATCAAATACTGAAGTTTCAAACTTAGTAATTTCAGGATTTTCTTGGCTAACCGCAGCAATTAAATCTTTTAACGATTGAAAGATTAAACCGTCAGAACCAATACTTGCATTAATATCTTCTACTTCACGTCCGTGAGCAATAAGCTCAGCTGCTGAAGGCATATCAATACCGTACACATTAGGGAAGCGTATTTCAGGTGCCGCTGATGCAAAGTAAACGTTTTTAGCGCCAGACTCTCGGGCCATTTCAACAATTTGTGCTGATGTTGTACCACGAACAATTGAGTCATCAACCAATAATACGTTTTTACCTTTAAACTCGCGATCAATTGCGTTTAGCTTTTGACGCACTGATTTTTTACGCATCTCTTGGCCAGGCATGATAAATGTACGACCAATATAACGGTTTTTAACAAAACCTTGGCGATACGGTAAATCAAGTACACGTGCGATTTCCAGTGCTACATCACATGAAGTTTCTGGGATTGGGATAACTACATCAATATCTTTGTCAGCCCATTCACGTGCAATTTTTTCGCCTAGTTTAGTCCCCATGTTTACGCGTGTTGCGTACACAGACATACGGTCTATTGTTGAGTCAGGTCGAGCAAAATAAACAAATTCAAAAATACACGGCGAGTAAGATGCCTTATCAGCACAACTAAGTGAATGGAATTCACCTTCTTCTGTAACATATATAGCTTCACCAGGGGCTACATCACGTACAAACTCAAAACCGTCCGGTTTCAATGCAACGCTTTCTGAGGCAAACATGTACTCAGTACCTTTTTCGGTTTCGCGTTTACCAAATACAAGCGGGCGAATACCATTAGGGTCGCGAAAAGCAACAATGCCGTGGCCGATAATCATAGCAATAGTTGCATAACCACCGCTTACTTTATTGTTTACTTCGGTTACCGCAGTAAAAATATCTTCAGGGTCTAAATGCAACTTATCAGATTTGCTTAATTCATGTGCCATGATATTAAGTAAAATTTCAGAGTCTGATGTTGTATTAACGTGACGACGTGCTTCTGAGAATAACTGCTCTTTTAAAGCTTCTGCATTAGTAAGGTTGCCATTATGGGCAAGTGCTATACCAAACGGTGAGTTAACATAAAAAGGCTGTGCTTCAGATGAGCTTGAAGATCCTGCTGTAGGATAGCGCACATGGCCAAGACCAATTGTACCTTGTAGTCGTTTCATATGACGTGTGTGAAAGGCATCTTTCACTAAGCCATTTGCTTTGCGCAAGCTAAACGTATTATTCTCAATGGTAATGATACCCGCGGCATCTTGACCACGGTGCTGCAAAACAGTTAAGCCATCATAAATCGCCTGATTCACAGGGGATGTTCCGACTATTCCAACGATACCACACATGTAATTTATCCTCGCCGATTAACGGTTTACTGAATTTAAAAAGCTCGAGTTGTTTTCTAGGTACGAAAAGAACCATTCAACAACAAAGCCAAATTCTGGAATCAAAATAGAATTGCCCCACCAGTGCGTATTGGGTGCACCAGTAAAAGCATCAAGAAAGAAGAGTAACGCGCTCACGACCAACACGCCTCGTAGAGCACCAAACACTATGCCAAAGACACGGTCGGTACCCGATAAACCAGTACGATGTACAAGCTCACCTAAAATATAGTTTAGTAAACCGCCTAACAGTAGCGTCGCAAAGAATAATATGGCTATGGCCGCAGCATTTCTTAAAAGGGGTTCAGAAATGGTTGTTAGGAAGGAAGCTAAATATTGGTAAAATAAGCTAGAGATGATAAAGGCGCCAGCCCATACCGCTAATGACATTGCTTCTTTTACAAAGCCGCGTATTAAACCGATGATGGTAGACAATGCAATGATGCCAATAATGGCGTAATCAACCCAGATCATAAGAACCAATTAGTCGCTAATTTGGGGCGCATTCTATACCCAAACATCGTTAGTATGCAAGTTTAAACGGGAGATTACTGGGTTGTAGTCAATACAAAAAATTAACATTATAGAATGGGTATTGTGAGATAAAGATAATGGTAAAAACAAATATAAATAAATAAAAAAAGGCTTGTGATACAAGCCTTTTTTTAATTATTTTGTTACTTCGTATTGCGTAACTTTACCATTTAATTTAGTAAGCTCTTTCAGCTGGGGAAGCTGCTTTTGTAATTCATTTTTATCAAGCGAAGGACCAACAAATACCTTGGTTAACGTCCCATTTGGGGTTTTAATCGGTTTAGTAAACGTTTTAAACCCTTCAACTTTTAATTTAGCCTGTAATGCTTTTACATTTGCAACATGTGAAAAACTACCTAATTGAATAACGTAAGCCATACTTGTTAGGTTTTCATCACTTTTACGAGGCGCAATAGGTTTTGGTTTAGCCTGAACCGGTGCCTTAGTGATCGGTGTAGCTTTGGGTTCAATAGTCGCTTCAACAACTTTATTCTCTACAGCGTAGTCACTCTCATCCATAGCGTTTTGCTGCTCAAAAGCTTCATCGTCAGCTTGAATATCTTCAATTTCATCTTGTTTTAGTGGCTCAGCATTAGCCATGTTTTCATCAATTGACTCTTGAAGATCGATTGTTTTGAACTCAGGGCGATCAGGTATCGCTTTAAAGCCCTCTTTATAATGCACTTTTTCGCCATCGAGTATATTAGGGATAAACACAATTGCTGCGATCACTACTATACTTGTTCCGACTAAGCGATTAATAAAACTTGAGTTCACCGACATCCTCTCTATTTTTTAAAGTAATTAATAGCGCCGGCCACTGTAAAAAATGAACCAAATACAATCAACATAGTATCACTTTGTTGTTTTGGTAAAATTACACTCAGTGCCTGTGCCACACTATCATAGCTATTGATAGTATTATGATGAGATATACCCTGCAGCGCATTTTGTAAATTACTTGCAGTGTCGCCTCGCGGACCACTTAAGCTCGCTAATGACCACTCATCGACCAAGTGACTTACTTCTTTAAGTACACCCACTTTATCTTTATCAGCAAGCATAGCGGCTAATGCATGAATTTTAAAGCCTTTATCTTTATAGCTTGATAACTTATTGGCTAAATAACGCGCCGACTCAGGGTTATGTGCTACATCGGTAAAGACTAAAGGCTCAGCGCTTAACTGCTGAAACCGCCCTTCTACAACTAAATTAGCGAGGCAACTTCGTATGACTTGCTCACTAGGTAATAAGCTTAAAACACTTAGCGCAGTTAACGCAGTTGCTGCATTTTGACACGGTATTGCTGGCTTATCTATTACAAGATTATGTTCTTTATATTGCCAATTAAAGCTCTCAGCATTCTCTTTGAAAATAAAGTCACTGCCCGACAACGTCATATTGGCATTAATTTCTTTGCCGTAATCAGTCATTGTGTGAGGAATATTTAAATCCCCTATAATAGCAGGCGTATTTTCACGAAAAATACCGGCTTTATCATAAGCCACTAACTCTCGTGTATCACCTAAGTACTCTTTATGATCTAAATCGATAGTGGTGATCACGCTTGCAAAGGGAGTTACTATATTTGTAGCATCAAAGCGCCCGCCTAGACCAACCTCTAGTAATACATAATCGACCTTACAGCGTTTAAAAATTGCCAACGCACCCAAAGTACCATATTCAAAATAAGTCAAAGGAGTGTCTTTACGGCCTTGCTCAAGCTGGTGAAAAGCATCTATATGAAATTGGTCTGCCAGTTCTTCGCCATTAACTCGTACACGCTCGTTATAACGAATTAAATGAGGAGATGCGTAAGTACCCACGCTAAAACCTTGCGCTAGCAATAGCGACTCTAAGCAACGTGCAGTGGTGCCCTTACCGTTTGTACCGGCAATAAGAATAATTTTACTTGGAGTGTTTAAAAGGCCAATATTGTTGGCAACATTAGCAACTCGTTCTAGGCCCATTGCAATGTTAGCTGGGTGAACACTTTCTAAATAAAAAAGCCAATCATCAAGGCTTGATGATTGGCTAGGAATTGTTTTTGTCATAGCGTGTAATCAGTAAAGCTGAAATTTACGCTACTCTATGCTCTTGTTCCGTAGAAGGCAAGTTCATAAATTTAGCTAAAATGCGTGCAAGGGTATCGCGCATTTCACGGCGGTCAATAATCATGTCAATTGCACCATGTTCTAGCAAAAATTCACTACGCTGAAAACCTTCAGGTAATGTTTCGCGAACAGTCTGCTCAATAACACGAGGACCTGCAAAACCAATTAACGCTTTAGGTTCAGCAACGTTAATATCACCCAGCATAGCAAGTGATGCAGATACACCACCCATTGTCGGGTCGGTCATTACTGAAATAAATGGAAGACCTTTTTCCGTCATTTTTGCAAGTGCAGCACTTGTTTTAGCCATTTGCATAAGCGACATAAGCGCTTCTTGCATACGTGCTCCGCCTGATGCAGAAAAACAAATAAGCGGCATGTTATGCTCTAAACATTGATCAACAGCATCAACAAAGCGAGCGCCAACAACAGAAGCCATTGAACCACCCATAAATGAGAACTCAAATGCTACCGCTGCCACTGGAATACCTTTTAATCGGCCTTTCATAGCGACAAGTGCATCTTTTTCACCACTTGCTTTTTGGGCTGCGCTGATACGGTCAGAGTACTTCTTAGAATCTTTAAACTTAAGAATGTCTTTAGGCTCATGTTGTGTACCAAGCTCTTGACGATCACCTTCATCTAAAAAGTGCTCTAGGCGCTTACGGCCACTAACACGCATGTGGTGATCACACTTAGGACATACGTTTAACGACTTTTCTAATTCAGCTTTATATAAAATTGAATCACACGATGTACACTTAGCCCAAACACCTTCTGGGATTTCTTTACGACCTGATGATTTTGTCGTTTTAGGTAAGATTTTTTCTAGCCAACTCATTTGCAACTCTCTTAATACTGTTCTGTGTCGCGAGCCTGCTAATAGCAATTAGCAGACAAATTTTTTCAATTAAAACATGAATTACACTAACGCGGTATAAAAAACTGGTCTTAGTAGTTAAAAGTGCTCATAAAAAGTACTTATACCACATCTATATCAGGCAAAAATAAAGGGCCTAAAGGTGTTTGAGGAATATTAAATTGCTCAGGGTAGTCAACATCCACTAAATACAAACCAGCAGCCTTAGCGGTAGCACTGGCCTTTGCGCGTTCTTTACAATCAAGTAGCTCTTTTATCCATATAGGTTGTTGTTTATGTAAACCAACATCCATTAAGCTGCCTGTGATATTACGTACCATGTGATGTAAAAATGCATTCGCTTTAATATCAATAATAACGTAAGTACCTTGGCGCTGTACCGACAGATGATGAATTGTTCTTGTCGGTGTATTCGCTTGGCAATGTATCGCTCTAAAAGAGGTGAAATCGTGTTTACCTATTAAGTACTGACACGCCTCTTGCATCTTTGTTTCATCAAGATGATGATGAAAATGCGTAACCCCCTCGTTTAATACCGCACCTCGTAGGGGGGAGTTATAAATAACATAGCGATAACGACGAGCTGTAGCACTAAAACGGGCATGAAAGTCATCAGCAACCGGTTGGGCAAAGCGAATAGCAATATCTTTAGGCATTAAAGTATTCATACCTAGTGTAAATGCGACCATATCGCGATCGGCTTGCGTTTCAAAGTGTATTACTTGGCCTGTACCGTGCACACCAGCATCTGTACGCCCTGCACATATAACTTCAACAGGATGATTACAAATACGCGACAACGCTTTTTCTACTTCTTGCTGTACGCTATTTACATGTGATTGACGCTGCCAACCACTATAACGTGCGCCGTTGTATTCAACTCCAAGTGCTACTCGCATAATTACCGTTTTACCTACTGTGCTAATGAACGAGGCATTTTATGCTATCTAACGATGCAATAAAAGGAGACCTGTCGTAATCAAACCAATACACATAAAAAAACCCGTATTTAGCTAAGCTAGATACGGGTTCTTATAAACATTTTAATTATTTTAGTTTAGCTTTTAAGCTAAGTGCTTCCTCTTGAACTTCTTCAGGACCTTTGTTAATGACATCCTCAATAACTTTAAGCGCAGAATCAAAATCATCAATTTCAATATAAGCACGCGCTAAATCAAGTTTAGCTGAGTAGCCACCACTTTCAGCATCAACATCCGTTGGGTTATCACCTGCAAGTAATGCATCAAACTCACTCAAACCGACATCCATATTAACGTCGGTGTAAGGTTCGTGTTTAAGTTCAGCGTCGTCACTTTCTTCTAATAATGAATCAATATCTACAAATTCGTCATTATCAAGTTGCTCAACATCACTACCTTCAACAAGTGACTCTTTTGTAGTTAATGAATCATCTGTCTCTAAGTCTTCTTTTAGCAAGCTGTCAAAGTCAACATCAAATTCACTGCTGTCATCAACACTTAAGTCTTCAGGCTCTGCTAACTCACTAAGTAATGAATCAAAATCAGTTTGCGTCAAATTCGACATAAACTCTTCATCAAGTTCGTCGTCAGAGCTAATATCAGTGCTACCCACTTCATCTAAGCTTGTTAACTGTGCTTCGCGCTCTGCATTTGTTTGCTCTTGCGATTCGTCTGATAACTCATCAGTTAGCGCTTGCTCTAAACTATCTTCGTCAAATTCAGCATCTAATTCAGAAAAATCATTTTCAATTAAAATCTCATCATCAAAATCATTTTCTAAACTATCTAAATCAGCATCTGCCATAAGTGCGTTTGCTAAATCTTGCTCAGCTTGGCTGGAAGCGACTCCCGGTGCCTCACCATCTAAATCATCCCCTTGTAATTCTTCAGGGGTAAATGGCAACTCACTTTCTAATGTTTCTTGAACTTCATCAAGGTTAAGAGGTTTGATGTCATCTTCAATACTTGGTGGTTCAACAGAATCAACCTCATTATTAATTTCTTGAAGTAAATCATCATCAAGCGACTCATCTTCAATCTCCGTTTCAGTTTCTAATTCAGAGAAGTCATTATCAATTAATAGTTCATCATCAAAATCATCTTCTAAACTATCTAAATCACCATCTGCCATAAGCGCATTTGCGAGATCTTTCTCTGTTTGACTAAGTGCTACTGCATTTTCATCACCCGATGCATCTCCTTTAAGCTCTTGCGGCTCAAACGAAGGCTCATTCTCTAATAATGATTGATCATCGTCTAATTCAAGTTCAGGATATTCATCCAACTCTTCACTTGGCGTTACAAGCTCGCTATCAAGCTGCTCTTCAATTTCAGTAAGATCTGAGTCATCGTCGCCCGCTAGCGGATCGTCACCAAGATCAACTTCTATTTCTTCAAGATCATCATCAAGCTCATCTAAAGACCAATCAGGTGTTTCTATATAGTCGTCATCAGTGGCCTGTTGTAGCTCACTTAAAAGCTCATCAACGCTCTTTAAAGTATCATCTGTGTATTCTTCAAGTGCATCTTCAGGATCAAGAAGCGACTCTGATGTGTCTGAAAAATCATCAACCGTTACATCTATAAGTTCTGGCTCTTCTTCAAGCTTAGGCTCTTCTGCAAGCTCTGGCTCTTCTTCAAGTTCTGGTTCTTCTTCAAGCTCTGGTTCTTCTTCAAGCTCAGGCTCTTCTTCAAGCTCAGGCTCTTCTACAAGTTCTGGTTCTTCTTCAAGCTCTGGCTCTTCTTCAAGCTCAGGCTCTTCTAAAGGCTCAAGTTCTTCTTCAAGCTCTGGCTCTTCTTCAAGCTCTGGCTCTTCTTCAAGCTCAGGCTCTTCTTCAAGCTCTGGCTCTTCTACAAGTTCTGGTTCTTCTTCAAGCTCAGGCTCTTCTAAAGGCTCAAGTTCTTCTAAAAGCTCTGGCTCTTCTTCAAGCTCTGGCTCTTCTTCAAGCTCTGGCTCTTCTTCAAGCTCCGGCTCTTCTTCAAGCTCTGGCTCTTCTAAAGGCTCAAGTTCTTCTAAAAGCTCTGGCTCTTCTTCAAGCTCTGGCTCTTCTTCAAGCTCTGGCTCTTCTTCAAGCTCCGGCTCTTCTTCAAGCTCTGGCTCTTCTAAAGGCTCAAGTTCTTCTAAAAGCTCTGGCTCTTCTTCAAGCTCTGGCTCTTCTTCAAGCTCTGGCTCTTCTTCAAGCTCCGGCTCTTCTTCAAGCTCCGGCTCTTCTTCAAGCTCTGGCTCTTCTTTAAGCTCAGGCTCTTCTTCAAGCTCAGGTTCTTCTTCAAGCTCAGGTTCTTCTGCAAGTTCAGGCTCATCGTCAAGCTCGGGTTCTTCATTTAATGATGAAGCAAGCGACTCAATATCATCAACATTTAATTCTTCTTGAGCATCTGCTAAATCCTCAACTGAGTCTGCTAATGCATTATCAATTTCTGAATCTCTTACATCTGAATTTTTTAGTTCATCATCAATTAGGTTATCTATGTCGTCTAAATCAAAATCATCGCTTTGTTCAACTAATGAATCATCTACAGTATCTACTGCAGCCTCATCAATTAAGCTATCTATGTCGTCTAAATCAAAGTCGTCACTTTCCTCAACTAATGAATCATTTGCAGTATCCACTGCTGCCTCATCAATTAGGTTATCTATGTCGTCTAAATCAAAGTCATCACTTTCCTCAACTAATGAATCATTTGCAGTATCAACTGCTGCCTCATCAATTAAGCTATCTATGTCGTCTAAATCAAAGTCGTCACTTTCCTCAACTAATGAATCATTTGCAGTATCAACTGCTGCCTCATCAATTAGGTTATCTATGTCGTCTAAATCAAAGTCATCACTTTCCTCAACTAATGAATCATCTGCAGTGTCAACCGCTGCTTCATCAATTAAGCTATCTATGTCATCTAAATCAAAATCGTCGCTTTCCTCAACTAATGAATCATCTGCAGTGTCAACCGCTGCTTCATCAATTAAGCTATCTATGTCATCTAAATCAAAATCGTCGCTTTCTTCTAGAAGTTCATCTTCGTCGAGTAACTCTGCATCAATTGAGTCATCTACCACATCACTTTTTGGGTCATTCGCTTCATCAATTAAGCTATCTATATCGTCTAAATCAAAGTCGTCGCTTGTATCAAGTTCAGCTGAAGTGTTATTTGAGGTATCTAATTCTGTTGATGTTTGATCTAATAATTCATCTATATCAAAATTATCATCATCTGCAAGCTCCTCACTTAAAGCCGCCATTTCATCATGAGACTCTAAGCTATCATCCTCTAAAGCTTCGCTTGTTTGCTGTGCATCAAACTCAGGTAGACTATCGTCTTCATCAAACAAGCTATCTAAATCGTCATTAGTTAGAATTTCATCATTGTTTATTGAGTCATCAGATAAGTCTAAATCAATATCTTCAGCGTTTTCATCTGAAGGTTGATCAAACCCTTGCTGCATAAAAATATCGAGTTCATCATCGTCATCGGTATTTTCATCATCAAAAACAATGTCATCACTTAGTAGACTTTCAAGCTCATCCTGATCGAGTAAATTCTCACCACCTGAAAAATCATCTAGGCCGTCATCTAAATCATCATCAGGCAACATATCATTTTCGAGATTATCATCAAGTTGAACACTCAAGTCATCTAAAGGGTCGGGTACAATTGGATCGTCATTTAAACTTGGGCCTAAATCATCATCGCCAGTGTAAATTGGGGTTTGTGGTAAAAAGTCATCATCGTTTTGTGGCTCTTCTTGATTACTTGCTCGTTTGCGTAAAAACATAACAATTGCAAAAATAATCAGTAGCCCAGGAATAAACATTAATAAACCCAGCACTATCGGATTTGAAAATAATGAGCTTAAATCAAACGATTCTTTTGGTACTATCTCTTGTTTTTTTTGCTGTGCAATAATCTCGTTTTGCTTAACAATTAGTTCTTTTAATTGATTTTGAATTTCACTGTCTTGTCCTAACTGTAAGCGTAAGTTTTCGAGTTCGTTTGAAATACCTGATAATTGTTTTTTAAGATTATTATTCTCAACTAAAATTTCTTCTACATTGCTTACAGAATTTTTAAATTGTTGTTGTAACTCAACCAGCTTAGTACTTTGCTCTGTTTTTATTTCATTTAATTCTTTCTGTATCTCTTTTTTGGCATCGTCTACGTCGACTTTACGAGCTTGGGTTACTTTTGTTTGTGCTGAGGTAATTTCGCTTTGCGTAAGTGTGCCATTTTTTTTCTTTTCCCATAATGCATCATCTTGCTCTGAGCGTTGTTTTGCAAGCTGTGTATTTACACCTTTTATTTCGGCTAAAGTAGGGATTTTTAAATAGGCACCATTTTGAATATGATTAAGATTTTGTTCTAAAAATGAGTTGGGGTTTTTGTTATACAAGGCCTGCATAACTTGATAAATGCTGACGGAGTTATCTGGGCGCACTTTAGCCGCTATACGCCAAAGTGTGTCTGTTGGTTTAATTGGCCCAATAGATCGCCCTTGCGCGCCATAGTCAACGCCTTTAGGCCCCTTTAATTGGGTACTGTCTTGAGAGTAAACTGGCGTTACTATCAATGCAGACGCTAATATAATAAGTGTAACTAAACCGCGCATGCTGATCCTTTAATATTTAAATATTAACAAAACACTTAAAGCTTAAGTGCATAAACATTGTTGATTATTGCTGTTATCAGCCAAATGACTGACTCGCATTTATTATTACAATCTATTTTTATTGCAAGCTCTATTCCAATTACAAACTATAAACCAGTTAAGGCTTAATATCCATCGCAACACCTTGAAAATAAATGCCTTAAAACATCTTTATAAATATTAATTTATTGAGTGTTATCAATCAGTTTTTATACTTTCAAAAATAAACGGCAAAAAATTGACAAGCTCTATAAACAAAAAGCGGCAAACAAATAATGTTTACCGCTTCGAAAGTGTGTTCAGCGCTATTAACTATTACATGTAATTAGCAATAAGCTCTTCTGCAATTTGAATACTGTTAGTTGCAGCACCTTTGCGAGTGTTATCACTTACAACCCACATGTTTAATCCATGAGGATGAGAAATATCAGCACGTAATCGGCCTATATAAACAGTATCGTTACCACTAGCGTCAGACACTGCTGTAGGGTAATCACCTTCATCATCAATTAGCTCGACACCAGGCGCGTCTTTTAAAAGTTGCTTAACGTGTTCAAAGTCATAAGGCATGCGCGTTTCAATATTAATTGATTCTGAGTGACCAAAAAACACGGGAACACGTACACATGTAGGATTTACTGCAATAGTGGTATCACCCAAAATTTTATGAGTTTCATTTACCATTTTCATTTCTTCGCGTGTATAGCCATTATCCTCAAAGCTATCAATTTGAGGAATAACGTTAAATGCAATTTGCTTCGGAAATACTTTATTATCCATAGGGCGTGCATTCATCAAGTTAGCTGTTTGCTTTGCAAGTTCATCAACCGCTTCTTTACCTGCGCCCGATACAGCTTGGTAAGTAGATACGTTAATACGGTCTATTCCGTAAGCATCATAAATTGGTTTAAGTGCTAACATCATCTGAATAGTTGAACAGTTAGGGTTAGCAATAATATTACGATTCCTAAAATCAGCTAGGCTTGAAGCATTAACTTCTGGCACCACTAGTGGGATTTCAAAATCATTTCTAAAGTGCGATGTATTATCGATTACAATACAGCCGGCATCAGCAGCAATAGGAGCATATTTTTCAGATACACTACCACCAGCAGAAAACAAACCTATATGCGCTTGGCTAAAATCAAAGCCTTCAACGTCAAGTACTTCAATGGTCTCACCACGAAACTTTATGTCTTCACCTGCGCTGCGGCTGCTCGCAAGTAAAAAAAGCTGATCTACAGGAAACTTACGATCTGCTAGCGTTTCAATGATTTGACGGCCTACTAAACCAGTAGCGCCAAGTACGGCAACGTTATATTTTTGCGACATATTTCTTCCTCTATAAACGACATTAAAACAACATCGTTAGTTAAATAATTATTTAGCTATGCTAAAGCCAAGTTGACTAAGTGCTGCTAGTTGTGGGCTATCACCTTGTAGGAATAAGGTGCTAAATTCTCGCCTTACCGGATAGTTTTTACGTAAACTATCAAAGCCCTCACCTTCTAAATGACGAAGTAAAATTCCGTCATCGCGGCGTACGTCATAAATTAAATGCACCAAACGGGCAATATCTTGCTCGCTTAGGCTTTGCGTAACAGTTGCATTTGTAATAGCAGGTATTGGTAAAAAATCATCCAACGATTTACTCACTTCTACACCTTTTAGGTCACACAATTTTTGATACAACATTTGTGTACCTCGTGCTTTCCCCTCAAGTGTATGCCCTGCGATATGCACACTGGCATAACGCACATGCTCTAGTAATTCAGTTAGAATATTGGGCTCTTTTTCCCATACATCAAGTACTATATCTAAATCAGCCCCAGCTTCCATTACCTCAAGCAATGCTTGGTTATCAATCACATCGCCTCGGCTTGCATTAATTAGCGTGGTTCCTGGTTTAAGTGATTGTAATCGCTCTTTATTCATCATGTGCAGCGTTTTGTGCTCGCCACCTTTAATAAGTGGAACATGAAAAGTAACAACATCTGATTGCGCTAATAACTCATCAAGCGCTACATGCTCTTGTAGTAAGCCCTGTTCGTGCTTAATTGGATCGCATAACAGTACGTCGACATTTAATGCTTTTAATTTTTGCGACAAACACGTGCCAATGTTACCCATTCCTACAATACCAATTGTTTGACCACACAATGGGCGCGCATTTTCTTGGCTTAATGCAAATAAACTACTAATTACATATTCAGCTACAGCAACTGCATTACAACCAGGAGCACTGGTAAAAGCAATATTTCTATCATGTAGTAATTGCGTATCAATATGGTCAATGCCAATTGTAGCAGTGCCCACAAAGCTCAGCTTGTTAGCTTGTGCCAATAGTTCATGATTAACATTAGTCACTGAACGAGTAAGGAGTACATCTACATTTATTAATTGTTCAGGCGTTAATTTACGACCATCAAAACGCTCAACCTCACCAAAGTCTGCAAAGTACTGCTCAACTAAAGGCATATTTTGATCGGCAAGAATTTTCATCACTGAGTCCGTTTGGCAATTAAGTGGCGCCATTGTAACGAACAACCAAGCCTTTACACAAACTAAAAAGGCGCATTTTAGCTGATACAAATACTTAAAAGTGGTTATGTTGATTGTTTTAAATCAGCAATTTAAATTAGGGATTTAAATTATGTGGATAATAATTTTACTATTGAATATATAAAGGCCGAATCACAGCATGATTCGGCCTTTGTTATGAAAAATAAACGTCAATTACATTGAATTTTATTTACTTGATTTTAGTTTATAGCTCAAAATCTTTTTTGAATTTCAAACCAAATTCACTGCGGTCATTACTACGCATTACACCAACAAAACCTGATTGTTGTAGGCGACCAACATCGTAAACTTCGTTTAGAACGTTTTCACCATACAGTGTAACTTCCATATCGCCATATGGATTAGTGTACGAAATATTAAAACCAACTAGTTCACGAGAATCAATGGTCTCACTTTGGTTGTAAACTGATTGACCTTGCATTTCACTGCGATACGAATAATTAGCATTAAACGCAAGTGTTGCGCCACTCTCTAAATCCATAAAGTAAGAAGGTGCAACCATGACAGTCCAGCGTGGCGTCAGTGCTGGTGAATCGCCTTTACCTATGCCTTGTACACCCTCAGCCACTTCTGTTATTTCAGAATCTAAATAACCAACTGCACTGCGAATAGTAAAGTCATCGGTAATAGCAACGGTTGTTTCAAGCTCAATACCTTGCGCTTTAGACTGACCCGCATTTTCTACAATTGTTACAAAGCCACCACCCGCTGTTGGATCTGAAAACGGTAATGCTAAATCGGTGTAATCAGTCACAAATACCGCAAGCATCATAGATACATTTTCGTGTACTTGGCCTTTTAAGCCCATTTCGTAGTTAATTGCTTTTGTTTCGTCAAACGATACAAATTGATCTGGTCCACCAAATGGACGCGGTGGAAAACCACCTGTTTGATAGCCTTTTTGAATCTGGCCATACACATTCATATTATTGCTAAGCTGATAAGATGCATTTACATCCCACGTAACCGCATCAAAATCTGCACTTACATATTTACGAGTTGGAAATGATGGGAATATAGCATTTGCATCTTTCTTATCTTTTGAATAACGAAGACCACCACCAACCGTTAAATCGTCAGTTAAATCGTAGCTGGCATTTATATATGCTGCATACGAATTAGTTTCTTGGTTAATTTCAAATTCGCCGTAACCGCCAAATGATTCTGTTACACCATCATTCAACAAGCCATTAGGTGTATTAAATGGGCTAAATACAAACGGGCCTGAACGTGTAAAGCCATCTTCATTAAAAAAGTAAAGACCAGATACAAAGTCCATATTATCGAATGTTGCATTTAGCTGAACTTCAAATGAGTATTGGTCAGCACCGCCCTCCTCTGGGAACTCAGACAAGTTTAAAGGAGATGCATCATCATCAAGACCACCTTCGTATTCAGATGTACGGTAGCTTGAAATAAACTTAGTAGTATAAGTGTCATTAATTGCCCAATCGGCTGAAAACGATGTGCCCCAACCTGAATAAGAAGTAGATTCAATACCAGCAACAGTCGTACCTAAATCATCAGGATCTGATGGTATTAAATCTTGAGTCAATAATGGGAAGTCGCCATTAAAAACATCATTTGAGTCTAGTGGGTCTGTTAATTCAATTGTATAAGGCGATTGGCCAGATTCGTTATCAACACCATCTAAAGAAAAAGTGAATGCTAAGTCGGTATTTGCTTGCCATTTAAGTGCAACACGACCACTAAATTCTTCTTCTTCACCAATTTCTTTTTCTGGGTTTGCTAAATTAACAGCTTCGCCCACACCATCACGTGTTTTGTATGATGCACTTGCAGACATACTTACATCATCTGTTAGTGAGTTATTAAAATAAGCATCACCGGCAATACGTCCTCGGCTTCCCAGCTTAGCTGTAGTAGTAACAATACCTTCATCACCAGGTTGCTTTGTAATTACATTTACAGCGCCACCTAATGTATTACGGCCATATAAAGTACCTTGTGGGCCACGAAGCACTTCAACACGCTCAACATTAGGTAATGATAAGTTAGAACCCATTTGACGACCTAAGTACACACCATCAAGATACACACCCACACCCGGATCGGTAGTTATTATGTGATCTTGCAAACCTATACCGCGGATAAATACAGACGCATGCGCAGAATTGCCCACGCCATAGCGGGTAATATTTAAATTTGGAACATATTTACCAATATCTTCTAGGTTACTCATATTGGCTTTATCAATTAGGTTAGCGCCAATTGAAGTGATAGCGGTTGGAGATTCAAACAGGCTCTCTGTACGTTTACGAGCTGTGACTTCTATCTTTTCAAATGCGTCTTGTTTAGCTGTTTTTTTAGTTTCTTCGGCGTTTACAGAGGTAGTGAGTGCAGCAAAAATTGCTAGACTTAGCTGTGAGAGGTTACGTAATTTCAAAATATTCTCCAAAGGATACCGTGTGATTTAGTTATGCATTTATACTTAAGAGTATAAATTTCAGGCATAAAAAAAGATGCGTAATGCATCTTTCCTCTGGATGGGTATTATATGACAGAATTGTGAAGAAATGTATAAATTATTTGAATAAATGTATAAAGAATAAAAGCAATTTAGACATTGTTAGCTTTAGGTGGATTATCATAAATAAAGAACATTAATATCAACCTCACTAAAAAGCTGTTTTAAAACAAAAAACCGCATAAATACAATTTTAAAAAGCACATAAAACGTACTTTACACATGTACTTTAGTGTATAAAAAAAGAGCTACAACACATTCTCCTATCATTGAAATTAACTAAAAATAAGAATATAGTACTAAAATGTAGTCTATGGATAGAATATTATGAATATTGAAAACACAGCTGATAAAAGCCTCAAATGCTTCACAAATCCAAATTACACTTCACTTTTTTGTGTTGCAGCTGACTTCAACGTTTTACTTGTTAATTATCAAGCTTTAAACGTCATTACCAATTATGAACTTATTAATCAATTCATGCTAAAAAATGGTCACCAAGGACTGGTAATTTTTGATGTCCCAAAAGACTGCGATGTACTAGCATTAAAAGAGTGGCCAAATTTAAAAGGATTGTTTTACGAAGGCACTGACGAAGTACTACTTCAACAAGGATTAGAAGCCATTGAACAAGGAAAGTTATGGTTCCCTCGTGCAGTAACCGATGATTGGATGAGGCAAATGCTAGCGAGTGAACAACAAACTACGCTGCAATCAAACAACTTAACCTGCAAAGAAATGAAAGTATTAAACTTATTATTTTCTGGCTTACATTCAAGTGCAATTGCCGACACTTTATTTATAAGTGAAGCTACTGTTCGCGTTCACCTACACAAGGTTTACCAAAAAATTGCTGTAAAAAATAAGCAACAAGCATTACTTTGGTGTCAAAAAAACTTAAATAGAATTAATAGTTAAGTGGGCTTATTTGAAACCTTATTATGTCAGAATATTCACCGGCAGCTTGCCTTTCAAAATCATTTAGCTGAATTTTTAAAGGTAATAAGTAAACGGTTTGCCCTGAATATGAGAATTTATGTTGTGATACGTTATTTAGTTCAAGCCAACTTCCTGCCAGATCTAGACTGTAATTAATTGCATATTTATCTCTATAGAGACTGTGTATTAATTTACCATTATTATCTGAACTTACAGATAATTGAATATCTGAATTAGTAACAACTTGTAAACTAGGTAACATAGTGTATTCCTTACCCGGTATTAGCTCTCCCAAATTAATAGTATTTGAAAATGTATTATACCCAAGTACAGAAAGACTTGTTCTAGGCACAATATTTTCTTGAATGCTATATTCTCGTTCATCTAACAACTTGCTCCCCTGATCGTATAATTTCATTTGGAGTCTATCTGTATAGACACCAGCTTTAATCGGTGTTCCTGATGGTATTAGTAATGACAATATCGTCGAAGAATTAGTAAAGCTCAACTTTAAAGTTGATGTGCTAACTAACTGACTCTGTATACTTTGCATTTGGTACGGAACACTTTGAAATTGCCCTTTTAACTGAGCTTGGTTCTCACTTGTAATCACGAGCTGTAATTGACAACTCTCATCATTAATAACGCTTATACGTAACTCTTTCTTAGAGTCTATTTGCTGTAAGGCATGGTAGCTTTCAAAATCATCATAAATATGTTCAACCTTATCGAACCTAGCAGCACATTGCGCATGAATTAAAGGCGTAAAAATAAATAGTGCTAAACCACCCAATAATAAACTTACTTTTTTATTGTACATAAATAGCTCCTTTGCGCTGTAATTGTTCACCTTCAGATACTTCAATCGTAAAATGTGACTTTTCTGCATTCTTAAGTGTAATTTCATAATTACAGGCGGTTAAACCTGTTAATGCAAATCGTCCTTTTTTATTCGTAAAAAATGTATGCTCTTTCTTACTACTATTATCTAAACAAATAGCCGTTCCAACCTGTAACGATAGTGGCTTTTTTTGTTGGTCGTACAGCGTTGCAATGACTGATATGTTAGCGGCAGTCCCTATTGTAATTGCATGACCCGTTCGATAAGGTGAATAAAGAGTAATAATACCAGAACCTATATCATACCCTGGCGCTAAGTTATCAATATCGACTGCAACGTTGGTTGAGGCGTATGAACTTATATCGTTCAATAAAATAGTCTCGAAGTCTTCATTATCTGCCCTATATTCATCTTCATATTGCCCCAATATAACTTTTTTTCCTTTAAGGCTAGAGTGAGGTTTTACTAAAGCGAAGCTATCGTATATGGGTTTCCCAACAGCCCAACTATTATCTGCAAATGCTATACTTGACGCCAAGCTTAATCGGCTCTGATGGTAAGCTGAGTCCTCATTAAATTGCTCGTAAAAACTCCCATGATCAAAGTTCATAACAAAACGATTCGCGTTATATTGAGTATTTAGATCAAAAATAGCTTCATTTTGATCATTTTTTTCAAGCCCAGCTCTTATGTTCAAAGCTCCAACATAGCGCTGATTACTATCTTGAGAGAATTCTAAACGTGTTTTTTCACGCCTAGATTGATGAGATAATTTAGCCCGTCGAGTATTAGAAAACTTATAAGTGACAGACAACCTTACATCCCATTGACTTTCTTCAGCGAGACCCTCCCACTGCCCACCTAAACTATATCTCCATTGGCTATTATCGATCTCACCAGAAAGACTAACCCCAATTGATTTATCAAATTGAGCTTCATCATATGACCTTGATAAGCTTGTAAAAAAAGATGTTTGCGTATTATCGCCCCAAAAAAAACTATAATTAGCCTGAATATAATGCTCTCTTAAGCGAGAACTAGATTGAGAATCAGGCCGATAACCAAGGCCTGTAAAATATCTTGATGAGTATTCATAACCCACCGTAATGTCAGTGTTATTATCACTATGATTTCTATAGTTACTATAAACAATGCGATAAGCATGGCCTGTTTTTTCATTGAAACTTATCGCATTTTCAAACGCAATCTGTCCAATTTTAGCTGCATAAATATTTTTAAAACCAACCTGCTGAGAATACTCATCACCCTGTACTGCCGCACCAGCTGTCCAGCTAGGTGTAATGCCATAATCAAGATAAAAGCTGGCTAGTGGCTCGTCGTAATCATAATCTAGCTCACTACCTAAGCGTGAAGGAACGCCTAAATGAAACTCATATTCAAGTTGCCCTTGAGCAAAAAGATCTAAACCTGTCGTTACGTCAAAATCAACAAAACGCACAACTCCTGCTATATCAGTGATCCTCAAAGTAATATTATTGCTTCCTTCATTAAGGGGAATATCATCAAGAGAATATATACCTGCGGCTAAATTAAGTTTTTGTACTATCCGCTCGCCAACTAACACCTCTACAGAGGATGGACTCTCTAAGGTAAAGCTACGAGAAGCACTGGGTCTGATAGGTCTGTCAGAAACTAGCGAAAAATCATGTGAAAGCGACAAACCTAGTACCCGTGCTGTTGATTGAAAATAACTACCTGAGCTATAATTATCACCGACTGATATACGTAACCCACTAAGCGGTAGGTCATGTATTATACGAGTACCTAAGCGCCTAATATTTGATGAGGTAGGAGCTACTTCAGATAAATACTCCACTTCGTTTTCTAAAACCCAGCCTTCCCAGCTCACTACCATTTCAGAGCGAATAGCTAAGAGCTCATCTGTTGTGTCCTCGCCTTTATCTTGCTGATAAAAATAGCTTGAATAAGCATTAACAAATCCACTTAGTTTAGCGGGTTCCGATGCTGTTAAATTCCTTGAATCAGATTTTAAACTTAGCTGTTGAGGGCGAGTCAGTGTAAGAGGTACTGATATTTCTAAGCTAAAATCACTCATATCGAATGAAATATTATATCCAAATGACTCTAATGCTTTTGTATCAATGACATTCTTATTAACTTTAGACTCTAAAGAATCAAAATCTTCTGAAAATAAAAGTCGTTCGAATGACACTTTAATTTCACTCCATTTGAGTGATAAATTATCATTTGGGTCAACTGCAAGAGTTAATTTACCAATAGCATTTTTATTCAGTTCTGCTTCAACGCTGAGTTCGATGGTTCTTTTAGACGGGTTAATTTTTGAATAACATAATTGAGTAAAGCTCAATAAAAATATGCATAATAAAACTCGCATAACTAGCGAGCCAGCACTAAACGTAGATGATTTAAACTTCCTTCCTGTAAAGATTGTGGCATAGGGACTTTTATGACACTGGTGCTATGAGGAGCAAAAAAAACATCGTATCCGTTTGCTTTTAATTGATCTTTTAAAATTCGATCGCTCAGGGTTTTATTTTTAGTGATTTTTATTTCATAATCACTTAATCGTCCTGCCCCTTTTCCTTCATTTAATACTTCAGTGACGATAAAGCCATCCTCAACATGAGGCTCTTTTATAGTCAGTTTAGGAACTAATCGAGGTTGATCCAAATGAACAATTAAATTTATATTTAACAACATCGTAAGTTGTGACTGTTTATTTATAGACTGGTTTGCAATGGGCTGCTCAATCAAACTAACTTGATAGCTTTTATCTGTACTAGGAAGTTTTTTATCTAACCATCTAAATTGCAACTGCTGGCTTTGCCCTGGTTGCAAAAATAGCGATGGAGGAAAAACCCACAATGGAGAGTCATCTAAAGAAATTAATTTAGGCGTGCCTTGAGAAAAGTCAATTTCGTAAATTTGGATATCAAAAGCAATGTCTCTTGGTAACTGATTGTGAACCAAGCTAGAAGCGTTACTTGAACGACTATCAGGGGAGAAAGTAACCACCATAGGCGTTACTTCTACACCAAAGGTCGGTGCAATTACAATTACATATATAAGAAAGTAACTGCATATCCGCAGCATTAAAAATTGACCTCAAGATCACTGCTTGCTGCATTAAATTTTGTTGGAATTTTTATTGAGACCTCACGGCTAGATTTTGGTAATAAAATTTTTCCAGTCAGTGCTTTACTCAATTCAGCCCCTTCTAATAATAGCTCTTGATCATCGCCTTTAATAAGCCACTGTGCCTGCGATAAGCGAATATATTTATTGCCTGTATTTTCCAGAAGCACATTCCATGTTTCTGTATCTACTTGGCGTTTATTTTTAATTAATAATTTTGCCTCAGCACCTTTAGGCACCACATTAAATAAAGTCCTAAAGCTAACTGACATACCAACGCCTGACTGCCCCGCTTTCTCTAAATCAACAGATACCTGATCAATGGCTACACGGTACGCTTTCGAATTTTCTAATATTGGTTCCCCAATATATCGAACAATTACCGACTGACTTTTCCCGGACGGAATAATTGTAGTCATGGGAATAATTAAAAAGTCTTCTTCATTCGCTTTTAATGTTTCATCACCGTTAGGTGCAATTAGTAAATCAAAAGCTGATATCTCAATAGTTAAAGAACTATCTGAAGGGTTAGATATACGAATTGTTTGTTGTGATTGGCTACCTGATGATTCAAGCTCTGCGACCATTGGTTTAACTTGAAAAGCCAGTGTAGAATAAGAGCTGAGTAAAAGTATCATTAAAAAGATATAACGCATATAGAGTCCCTCCTGCTAAATTAAAAGGCAGTAATTACTGCCTTTTATTATGCTAATTAGTTAGCTGTTATTGCCAACATCAGCGTATCTGCATAAGTACCGGCATAAACGGGTGCTTGTGTTACAGTTAGTAAAATATTTCCAGCTACGCCACCTGCTGCAAGCGTTGGAGAACCAGCACGGCTTTGCGACTCAGATTTATCATTTTGGCCATTCTCAGCCGAAAGCGTAAAATCAAATGTCCCTGCAGTTAACTTGGCAGTGTAGCCGACACCACGATCTTCATGGTCAGCATTTTGCAAGTGCCCTTCAGATGTTGTTAATGACATTGTTGCACCATCAACATCATTACACTGCAAATCAAAGCCTACATTTTTAGTTGCACCATCTGATAATGTTTGAAAGAATTGTGTAGTGTTAATGTTGCTCACCCCACAAATCGATGACACTGCACCACCTACATTTAGATTTTCAGCAAATGCTGCGCCAGATGTTAGAGTTGCGATTGCTGATAACACGATTAACTTTTTCATTTTAATATTCCTTATCCATGTGACATATTTGTTTATATTTAATAGTTAGTGTTTTACCAAACTCCACCAGATACAACCGATGGTGTCATTTCTATGCGAAGCACATCCTGGTAACTTCCGGCATAAATTAAAGGCTCATCTAGTTTTAACTGTAATTTAGCTACGCTGTTAAATAAAATCTTATCAACATCAAAATTGTACATAGATTTGAGCTCAAGTGCTGTTGCAGAAACGTCGCTTGAAACCCCCTCTATTGACCAATTAATGTTATAAGCATTTATTTGAGTACTTTGCTGATGGCGCAGGCCACCATTTTCAGATTGCATTGATACTCGCATAGGTGAATTACAATTAATCACTAGCTTTGTACTCGCAAGGCCATCTGAAGAAAACTGAAGGTTGTTATTTTGAGTAGTAAAGCCGCACACTGGTGAAATATGACCTACCAGAGTTAAACTTACTTCATCGTTACTGTATGCATTCATTGCAAAGAAACATAATAAAAACCATATTACCTTCTTCATCCGCGCCATCTCCTTTGACCGACCTCGCTAAGACAGGACTGATACTATGATAAAATTGCAGTTTAGAAAGTTGTTATTTGCTTATGATTAGCTTTACTTATTGATAATTTCGACTATGTAACAATATAAAATATAAACATTTAAACTAAATAACTTATGTAAAACACTTATAATTAAATGTTAACAAATCTATATGGTAGTAAATACAATACTTACGGCTTGTAAGTTACATTAAGACGTTATAAACAAAAATCACCAGGCGTATATTTTATATCCAACCCCAGTACTAAACATTTTTAAACACAAACATTCGCACCTGATTAATTAAAAAACAAAATAATATTGACTAAAAATAAAATAAAAACCTTAAACAGTTCTGTTTATTAGATAAATACTCGTTATGCACTTATACTAATAAAGAAATCAACATTTAAATAACAAATAGGAACAACATATGAAAAAGCTATCTGTAGCAGTGGCTGTATGTGCAGTTTTAGCATCTAGCTATGCTAGTGCTGAGGTAAGAATTAATGGTTTTGCATCAATTGTCGGTGGTAAAAGTCTGGATAGTGACAGTACTTTGTACGGCTATGATGACGATATCTCTTTTAAAAATGAGAGTAAATTCGCTTTACAATTATCTGCAGACCTACATGAAAAGCTAACAGCTACGGCTCAAATTATTGCGCGTGGAGAGGATGACTTTGACGCTACATTCGAATGGGCATACATTACTTATGAATACAGCGATGAACTGCAATTTAGCGCTGGTAAAATGCGTGTTCCTTTTTACAAGTATTCTGATTTCTTGGATGTAGGTTATGCTTATCGCTGGGTACGTCCGCCAAAATCAGTATACGGTATCCCATTTTCAACTTATGAAGGAGTTAGTGTAGTTTACAGCTCTCAATTAGGTGATTGGGATTCTACGCTTCAAGGCTTTTATGGTGCATTCGATGGTGATATTGACGTATTTGGAACAGAATTACCTGCTGAATTAAATAATTTAGCCGGTATAAACTGGAGTCTATCATACGACTGGTTCAGTGCGCGAGCTGCATACATTGTGTCCGACACTAGCATTTCATCAGAGGATAGCGGCCTAATTGGTCTCGTAAGTGTATTGTCTGATAGTGGCTTAACTAATACTGCGAATGACCTAATCACTGAAGAAGATAAAACGAGTTTCGTTGGCGTTGGTTTTTCTGTTGATTATGAAAACTTTTTGTTTGATGCCGAATATACACAATTTGAGGTTGAAGACAGTATACTGCCAGAACAGTCACAGTATTACGCATCAGTTGGTTACCGTATTGACAGTGTAATTGTTCATTTTACTTATGAAGACAATGATGACAAACATGACTCATCACGTTTTAATACCATTGAGTCAATACCAACCTTAAACTCGGCTGTAAATGGTGCTCTTGAAGGTCTTCGTGCACAAAGTAACGTATACACAATTGGTGCACGTTATGATTTTCACCCTTCCGCTGCTTTCAAAATCGACTTTAGTCGTTTTGAAGATGATATAACCGATACAGAGACGGATGTTGTAGCTGTTGGTGTAGATCTTGTCTTTTAATTGGAGCTTATGATGAAAAAATTAATTTTAGTAAGTGCACTTTCATTGTGCTCAATTAATGTATTTGCAGAAGTTGCTGTGATTATTAATCCAAGCAATGCTAGCACAGTAGATGCTGACACAATAAAAAAGATTTATCTGGGAAAAAGTAAGTCATTTAGTAATGGCGATAAAGTTAATCCTATAAATCAAGATGGTACATCTGTAGCTGATGAATTTAACGACAAAGTAGTAGGTAAGTCTAGCAGTCAGTTAAATGCATATTGGTCAAAGCTTGTATTTACAGGTAAAGGCACCCCGCCTGAAAAACTAACAACTGACCAAGCTGTTATTGATTTTGTTGCTGCTAATAACGATGCTATTGGCTATGTTGATAGCGCTAAAGTGACCGATAAAGTAAAAGTAATTGCTACCTTTTAGCAGTGAAATTGATATAAAAACCACCTACAGGTTAATACTGATAGGTTAATAAATATTTAACTAATCAATAAACCGACCTTCTGGTTCGTTTATGAAGGCTTCTGAATTTATTCAGAGGCCTTTTTTTGCAGCCCACTACAACACTTTTTCTAGCCAATAGTTACGCATCCAATTCAGAAGACTTCTGTCAGCTGAGTGTTGCGAACTGTGCAATTAATATTATTAATTTAATTCAGACTATGTTTATTGAGAACTCAGGGAGTATCCCTAAATAAATAGAGTAATAGTAAGCTAAAGTAGAGCATCACATATTACTAATAAAGCGGGAGTGGACATATACTAGGTATGTCAAACCAGATATCCAAACAAAAAAGCCAGTCAGCGGTTAACTAACTGGCATCAACCCTAGGGTTGATTTTTATACTGGCTCAGTACTAAGCTTTACTCGATTCTAAACTTAGCGGTTGCATCTAATAGGTTATCAGATAGGTAATGTAGGTTTTTGGCTACGTCGCGTACAGCAAGTAGTGAGTCCATAGTATCTTCGAACGATACATGCATATTTGACACATTATCTACTACCATAGCTGCAACGGATGTTTGTTCTTCAGTTGCTGCTGCTATTTGCGAATTCATACCATTAATTTCTAACATTTGCTCTGCGATTTTCTCTATTGAAATACCTGTTTTTTCTGCGGCTGTAGCATTATCTGTTGCCATATCACGTGCTGAAGTCATAGCAGCTACAGATTCATTTGCGGCAGTCGTTAATGATCCCAATAGTTCACGTATTTCATTAGTAGAATGTGCAGTGCGAGAAGCCAGTTCACGAACCTCATCTGCCACTACAGCAAAGCCTCTTCCATGTTCACCTGCTCGTGCAGCTTCAATAGCAGCATTAAGAGCGAGTAAGTTTGTCTGATCTGCAATAGACGTAATTACATTCAAAATCTGCGATACATTTTTTGTATCGTCCGCAAGCTTATTAATAGTCCCTGCAGCTCGATTAATTTCATCACTGAGCGTACGAGAAGCGGTAACTGACATCTGTACTTGTGTACGACTTTGTTCAACTTCTTTCTCGGCCGTTTCAGCAGCGTGAGAAGCGTTAGCTGCAGATTCTGATATATCACCAACACTCTGTTTCATTTCTTCCATAGATTGCTTAACAATTTCAGCATCAGTGGTTTGCTTTGTTGTAGCACGCTCAGCTTGTTCCATACCTTGAACTAATCGTGTTGAGTTTTCCATTAAAGGCTCACATACAGCAATAACTTCAAGAACTGTTTCTCTTAGTAAGGAAATAAATGCGTTAAAATTAATAGAGACTTGGCCAATTTCGTCTTCTGAGTTAACAGATAGCTGTGTGCTTAAAGAACCATTGCCGCTTGCTAATAAACTAAGGTTGTTAGCTGCATCACTCGCAGATGAACCTATATTCTTAGCAATCCAAATAGCCATAAACAATAATAAAATTAATGAAATAATGGATACAGCTAACATTAGAGTTAATGCTTCATCAGAGCGCGCTTTAGTGTTGGCAACCAGTTCAAAAAAACGATTATCCGCTTTTTGTTGAGCGCCTTTAAAACTTTCTAAGACAGATCCATATAAACTTGTTTTAAGCTGCGCTTGTTGCTGAATCTTACTAAAATCAGCAGTACCGTTAACCATACCTGTAGCAATACTTGAGGATATTTTTTCATAATCTGACAACTCATTAATAATATCGTTATTAATGTAGGAGTTATTAAGTTGCGTTATTAAGGTAATATTAGACTCTAAAGTTTGATATACCTCGTCTGCTTTAACTATAAGATCTTGCTCACCAAACGTAACCGCTTGGGTATAAAGTTCATCAAGTTTTTCTAAAAGCCCTACATTTTGCGACGTTATTTTTACAACTTTATACGATGAGTTACTCATTTCATCGAGAGAAACCTTATTATCATTCATAGCTAAATAGTTTATCAATACGATCACTATGAAAGCCACTACGGCAATGCATGTTATTGCATGTATTTTTTTTGTTATGCTTAGGTTTTGAAAAGAGAAGCCTGAAGCCATACTGTGCTACCTTATTTTATTGTCTATATCTATTATCGGCTTGATATCTATAAGTGTGAGCTAAATTTGTAATATTTCTAGTTTTTTCTAACAAATAGAAGAATTATTTAACAATAAACACACATCGCTCATAAAACAATCACAATAAATTACAGATACAAAAAAACCAGTAACATCACTGCTACTGGTTTCTAAATTTGGTGCGGATGGGGGGACTTGAACCCCCATGCCCTAAAGCACCACCCCCTCAAGGTGGCGTGTCTACCAATTCCACCACATCCGCATTTTTAAGCTTTCGCTTAGGTGTTAAACATATTGATTTATTTGAGGAAGATAAATCGTTTAACGATAGCTTTACGCTAAATTAGTTCGGCACGTCAGAGCTTTGCCCTTTAGTAGATGTTACTGGAACATCTTCTTCAACAGGAACTACCGTTTCTACTGCTGGAGCTTGCTCTAGGTTTTCCCATTCGTCAGTCTTTTTAATTTGACCAGCCGTTAAGTTACCTAACACAATGCTTAATACAAAAAATACCGTTGCTAAGCTTGTGGTTGTTTTTGTCATAAAGTTACCTGCACCTGACGAACCAAAAACTGTGCCTGATGCACCAGCGCCAAATGAAGAACCCATATCTGCGCCTTTACCTTGTTGAATTAAAACCATTCCAACTAGAGCCAAAGCCACAACTAAATAAACTACTAATAAAATTTCGTACATCTTATACAGTCCCTTTTGCACTGTTACAGATTGCAGTAAAAGATTCTGCTTTTAGACTTGCGCCGCCAATTAAGCCGCCATCTATATCTGTTTGTGCAAATAATAATTCGCTATTTTTTTCATTAACGCTACCACCATATAAGATGGTAAGCCCTTGTGCTAAATTGCTATCAAGTGATGCAATTTTGTCACGGATAAATTTATGAACAGTTTGTGCCTGCTCTGGCGATGCAGTCTTACCTGTGCCTATGGCCCAAACGGGCTCGTATGCTATCACAGAATCTTTCAGTGCTGCTACACCTAATTTCTCTATTACTGCATCAATTTGTGCAGCAACTACTTGTTCGGTTTGGCCGTTTTCTTGCTCACTTTCGCTCTCGCCTACACATAATATTGGTGTTAACCCAACTTGCTGTGCTCTAGCAAACTTTTCAGCGACTGTTGCATTACTTTCGTTATAAATACTGCGGCGTTCAGAATGACCAACGAGTACGTAAGTTGCACCTAAATCTTTTATAAGCTGCGCATCAACTTCACCAGTAAATGCGCCAGGTGTATTTTCAGAAACAGTTTGAGCTCCTGTAGAAACACCGCTAGCTACCATTGCTGGTACAAGTGGGAATGGAGGAAATAAAACAATGTCCATCTCTTGTGATTTTACATCGTTAATAGCGTCAGACATTTGTTTAACTAACTCTAAAGAGCCATTCATTTTCCAGTTGCCTGCGACCATCGCCTTGCGTATTGCCATTATCCACTCCACATTAGAAAGCGGGCGAGATATTAACTTTTCTCGCCCAAAGTTACAAGAGATTATTGTTATTAATCAGTTTGTTTGCTCATAGATTCTACAACAGCTGCAATTTTTTGAGCGCTGTCTATTACAATCTTTTCTTGCTCGGCTTCAACCATAACACGAACCACAGGTTCAGTGCCTGACTTACGCAGTAAAACACGGCCTTTATCGCCTAAAGCAAGCTCTACTTCTGCTACAGCTGAAAGCACTTCTGGTGCTTTTGTCGGGTCAGTTCCAGCTGTATAACGCACGTTAATCATCTTCATTGGATACTTGGTAAAACCAGCGCCTAAGTCTTGCAATGTACGATTTTGTGCAACCATAGCAGCAAGTACTTGTAAGCTTGAAATAATACCATCACCCGTGCTAATTAAGTCTAGGTTTAGTACATGGCCTGAGCTTTCACCGCCAATTTTCCAGCCTTTTTGCTGTAGTAATTCCATAACATAGCGATCACCCACTTTACTGCGAGCAAACTCGATACCTTTTGCTTTTAAAGCGTTTTCAAGGCCCATGTTAGACATAACAGTACCAACTACACCACCACCCAAATTATCATCTTGGGCTGCTTGGCAAGCAATAATATAAACCAGATCATCACCATCAAAAACACGGCCATTATGATCAACCATCATCACGCGGTCACCATCACCATCGTATGCAATACCTACGTCGGCTTTAAGTTCAAGCACTTTACGTTTAAGGGTATCTACGTGAGTAGCGCCACATTCATGGTTGATATTAACGCCGTTAGGCTCACACGCATGTGTTATTACTTCTGCGCCAAGTTCACGCATAACAGAAGGTGCAATATGATAAGTTGCGCCATTTGCGCAATCGACAACAATCTTAAGACCTTCTAAAGACAGGCCTTGCGGGAACTGGCTCTTACAAAACTCTATATAGCGGCCATCCGCACTGACTAAACGCGATGCTTTGCCTAATTTATCTGAAGCAACGCATGTCATTTGCTCATCAAGCATCGCTTCAATTTCAAGCTCTACTGCATCATCAAGCTTTAAGCCTTGACCATTGAAAAACTTAATACCGTTATCGTAATATGGATTATGTGAGGCACTAATTACAATACCTGCCTCAGCACGAAATGTTTGCGCTAAATAAGCAACGGCCGGTGTAGGCATAGGACCCAATAATACAACATCAATACCAGCAGCAATTAAACCAGCCTCAAGTGCGGTTTCAAGCATATAGCCCGAAATACGCGTATCTTTACCAATAATTACTTTTTTAGTACCACTTTGCGATAATACACGCCCAGCAGCCCAGCCTAGCTTCATTGCAAATTCAGGGTTTATTGGAGCAGCGCCTACAAGTCCACGCACGCCATCGGTGCCAAAATATTTTCTTTCTTTCATTGTGAAATTCCTTGTTCGCAGGCTTGATATACACCAAGTACATCTGCGGTTTCTTTTACGTCATGTACACGAATAATTTTTGCGCCATTTTGCGCTGCGATTAACGCACCCGCTAAGCTGCCCGCTAACCGTTCATTTGTATTTCTGTTTAATAAATTACCTATCATCGATTTACGAGATAATCCGGCCAATAATGGCAAACCTAATTTATTAAAATCGTCAAACTTAGCCAATATTTGATAGTTATGACTAAGCGTTTTTCCAAATCCAAAACCTGGGTCTAGAATAAGTCGTTCAAACTTAATCCCAGCTGTTTCACATGCTTTAATACGTTCACTAAAAAACATACTTATATCTGCAAACAAATTAACGTAATGAGGTGACGATTGCATGTTCCGGGGCTGCCCTTGCATATGCATTAAACAAATTGCTACATCTTCATACTGCGCAACCGTTTCTAAGGCGTCTATTTCTTGTAAAGCTCTAACATCATTGACTATATCTGCCCCTGCAAGTATTGCTTGTTCCATTACCTGTGCTTTACTGGTATCAATTGAAATAACGCAATCACTGTGCTGACGTATCGCTTTAATAGCGGGGATTACTCGAGCAAGTTCATCTTCTAAGCTAACATCTGGCGCGCTTGGGCGAGTAGATTCTCCCCCTATATCTAAAATTGTCGCACCGTCATCTAATAATTGCATTGCGCGCTTTAGCGCTATTTTGGGATCTAAAAACTGCCCACCATCAGAAAATGAATCCGGCGTTACATTTAGTATTCCCATAATAACGGGCTTTTCAAGATTAAGCGTACGCCCTCTCGGAAGCTTTAATATGTTAGTCATTGCCAACCTTTATTCTTTTTCTAAATAGCTGATACAAAAAAGCCCCGAAGTTCGGGGCTTTCATTACTATTTTAACGATTATTCAGCTTTGTCATCAAGGTTTGTTTCATCTTTTTTTGATGAATCATCAGTCTTTTGACTTTCATCAGCAACTGGTTCTTGAGGTTCTTCCGCTTTTACCGGTTTAGCTTCATGACGGTCATGTGCATCACGCGGTTCACGTACTGGTTGGCGTGCCATTAAATCATCAATTTGCTTAGCATCAATAGTTTCGTATTTCATTAACGCATCTTTCATTGAGTGAAGAATATCAATATTTTCTTTTAATATTTCTTCTGCTCTTTGATAGTTACGATCTGAAAGTAATCGAACCTCTGCATCAATTACTTTTGCCGTGTCGTCCGACATGCTAGATGAACGACTACCGCCACCACCCATATACATTTCGTTCTGATCTTCAGCGTAAAGTAACGGACCTAGTTTTTCACTTAAACCCCAATGTGTAACCATTTTACGCGCTATATCTGTAGCTCGTTCAATGTCATTACTTGCACCCGTTGTTACTTTATCTGCGCCGTAAATAAGCGCTTCAGCAATACGGCCACCATAAAGGCTAGAAATCATTGATTCTAAAAGCTCTTTTGAATGACTAACACGATCTTGCTCAGGCAAGTACATTGTTACACCCAGCGCACGGCCACGTGGAATAATAGATACTTTATAAACTGGATCATGTTCTGGCACCATACGACCAACAATAGCATGGCCAGCTTCATGGTACGCTGTCATTGCTTTTTCTTGCTCGCTCATCACCATGGTCTTGCGCTCTGCGCCCATCATGATTTTATCTTTAGCAGCGTCAAATTCAGCCATACTTACAACACGTTTATTACCACGCGCTGCATAAAGTGCAGCTTCGTTTACTAAGTTAGCTAAATCCGCGCCAGAGAAACCTGGAGTACCACGTGCTATAAGAGCAGCTTCTACGTTATCGCCTAATGGCACTTTACGCATGTGTACTTTAAGTATTTGCTCACGACCACGAATATCAGGTAAACCTACTTCAACTTGACGGTCAAAACGACCTGGGCGAAGTAATGCAGGGTCTAGTACATCTGGTCGGTTAGTTGCTGCGATAACAATAATACCTTCGTTACCACCAAAACCATCCATTTCTACTAGCATTTGGTTAAGTGTTTGCTCACGTTCGTCGTTACCGCCGCCCATACCAGCACCACGTTTACGACCAACAGCGTCAATCTCATCTATAAAGATAATACAAGGCGCCGCTTTTTTAGCTTGCTCAAACATGTCACGTACACGTGACGCACCAACACCCACAAACATTTCAACAAAATCTGAACCAGAAATTGTAAAAAATGGCACTTTAGCTTCACCAGCAACAGCCTTCGCAAGTAACGTTTTACCGGTACCTGGAGGACCAACCATTAGTACACCTTTAGGAATACTACCGCCAAGTTTTTGAAACTTAGAAGGATCTCGTAAAAAGTCTACCAGCTCAGTAACATCTTCTTTCGCTTCATCACAACCTGCAACATCAGCAAACGTTGTTTTAATTTGATCTTCACTCATTAAGCGAGCTTTACTCTTACCAAATGACATAGCGCCTTTACCGCCGCCGCCTTGCATTTGACGCATGAAGAATATCCATACACCTATAAGCAGTATCATCGGGAACCAAGAAATAAATATACTTGCTAAGAATGATTGTTCTTCAGGTTGTACACCCTTCACATTTACATCATTTTTAAGTAAATCATTTATTAAGTCTTCATCGTACATTGGCATCGTTGTTTGAAAACGCTCACCACTGCTCTTAGTACCAGTAATATTTCCTGTACCGCGGTCGATAATAACTTCTTGTAAAGAGCCACTGCGGACATCTTTTACAAATTGAGTGTAACTTGTTTGACGATCAACTTGCTCGCCGCCATTAAAGCTCTGAAAGACTGACATCAGCACAACTGCAATCACCAGCCATAGTATTAAATTTTTCGCCATATCGCTCAAGGGGTTAACCTCTTGTATCCAATTAATTTAAATTCAACTAAACGCCAAGCAACTGTACTACAGTTTGTATCCAGTCGCTACTATATATACTTCCCGAGAACGGGCACGTGAGGCATCAGGTTTGCGTATTTTCACTGCTTTAAAACTATTACGTACATCTTGCAAGTATTGATCAAAGCCTTCTCCTTGGAAAACTTTAACAATAAATGCGCCATTTTTCTTTAGTACTTGACTACACATATCCAGCGCAAGTTCTACCAAATACATACTACCCGCTTGATCTACTGAGTTATTTCCACTCATATTTGGTGCCATGTCAGAGAGTACCACATCAACATTTTTACCATCAATACGTTTTAACAACGCATTTAATACAGCCTCCTCACGAAAGTCACCTTGTAAGAAGTCAACACCCGCAAGTGAATCCATCGGCAATATATCACACGCGATCACTTGGCCTTTGTCACCTACTTTTTCAGCCAAATATTGAGACCAACTTCCTGGAGCCGCCCCTAAATCAACAACTGTCATACCTGGACGAAGTATTTTATCTCTATTTTGTACTTCATCTAATTTAAAAACCGCTCGGGAACGCCAGCCTTTTTTTTGCGCTTCTTGAACATATTTATCATCAAAATGTTCTTTCAGCCATCGCTGTGAACTGGCTGACTGTTTTTTATTTGTCATAAATTAACACGCAACTAATTAGTAATATTCTCTAGATGGCGTTAGAATACCCTTAATTCAAGCCATATTCAGCAAAATTTGTATAAACATGACATTATCAAACAAACAAAAGCAGTTTTTAAAAGGTCAGGCACATAGCCTTAAGCCTGTAGTTTTACTAGGTTCTAACGGTTTAACCGAAGGCGTAGTAGTAGAAATTCAAAGTGCATTAGAAATTCACGAATTAATCAAAGTTAAAGTTCCAACTGACGATCGTGAAACAAAAGCATTAATTTTTGAAGCAATCGTACGTGAAACTGGTGCGACTAAGCTACAAACGATAGGTCACACTATTGTGCTTTATCGTCAAAGCGTTGAGAAAAAAATACATTTACCGCGTAACTAATTATTCCTGTTAAAGGATTTAGTGCGTTTAAATTAAAAAAACCAGCTTAATGCTGGTTTTTTATTATTTAACATTTTAAATCAAAAACTCATTTTATGATGGGTTACATCATATTCGCTACCATTACTACTGCGCTTCTTATTCAATATAAAGTACTGAGAAAATTGTGTTTCACTCATTGCTGGCACTTTTTCATTCGAAAGTAGCTCGGCTAGTTGCGGTGTTGTATTACTGTGCCCAATAACAACAACTACACCTTTTAGTTTTAGTAACTCATTTTTTAAATCACTTAGCTTACCTGCGTTATACACATTTATTTTGGTATTAAAATGTGCCTGCAAAGGTGCGGCTGTTTGCAACGTGCGTTTATAGTTGCTGCTAAAAAGATGTATATTTTGATGTTCTTTAAACAACGTAACTAAATTATTTGCACGTGCCTTCCCCTCTTCTGAAAGCGCTGGATTTTTACCCGTTAACTTTTCGCTATGACGAAACAAATATATCTCATCAGGTGCTGCAAACACTAAACTACAATTGAATGACATGATTAAAAAAGTGATTGCTAATATTATTTTATTATTCATATTTTTTTACCTCGTTTGTATTCTAATAGCCTGTCGATAAATTCAGTCGTTAGCTCATTGATTACGCCGGTTTCAGCATTAACTATTAAGCTAAAACCAATATTTAAGTGAGGAAATACAACCACATCACTTCTATAACCTTGCACCCAGCCACTATGATAGTAAAGTGTTTCATCAGCATAGTTATAAACGCGCCAGCCTAATCCGTAATAGGCTTCATTGAGGTGTTTTTTCCATACCCTGCGATGCATTTCTTTTTTTGTATGTGTATAAGGGCGTGTTTGTTTTGCTAGAGTATCCAATGACAAAACATCAGGATATTGGCCCAGCTGCGCTCTTAACCAAATAGCCATATCACTTGCGCTAGCGTTCACACCAGCTGCAGGTCCCACTTTATAATAATTTTTTTTAAGCTTAGCGCTATACCAGCGTTTTTTACCCCGCACATGAGGTAGAGCATAATTATTGTCATGCACCATTTGTTCAAAACCTAAGCTCGCATCACTCATTTTTAATGGCTCAAAAATAGCTTCTCGTAACCACTGTCCGTAACTTTTATCGGTGCTTTGTAATATCACATCGCCTATAAGACTAAACATAACGTTTTGATAGCCATAACATTCGCCGGGTTTGCAAATTGGTTTGACGCTAAGCAGCTTTTCAACAATACCTGGGTAATCCATACGAGATTCAATTAAATTGTCGTATGCATTAGGAACTAATCCACTTGAATGGCTCAAAAGATGAAACACCTTTAAATCATCTTGATAAACAGTCCCTTTAAAATCAGTTATGTATTCGCTAACAGGCTTATCTAATTCCAGTAGGCCGTTAGCAGCCAATTTAGCTGATAACGAGCCTGCAAATGTCTTCGAAACAGACGCGAGTCTAAACCGAGTATGCTTATTAACTTTTTGTCCATTTCGTGATTTAGTTACGCCCATGGTGTGGATGTAGTCTGAATTGTTTATATTTACAATCGAAAGCGCTGCACCGGGTATACCTTTACTTTTTAATTTTTTTTGTGCGTAACGGCCGTACTTTTTTACAAATGCATCCCAATCAGGATCCGCTTTTGCTGCAAAACCCATAGAACTAAACAGCAAACACAAAGCAGATAGGCAATACGATAAAGAGTTGAGATACTTCATTTTTTATAAAATTTATCTTTTTAACTACATCTGCGCAGATAATATCATGAAGTTTTGTTCGTACTAACGTACAATACGACGATTATTTGGTTTTAAGCGAGTGTTTAGTACTTATGCGTTTTTTAGTTGTGTCACTTTTTATTTTATTATCAACTGGTTGTGCTATTACAAAGCAACCGGCCGAACCACTGGCTATGCCATTAAAGCCAACATTAAAAAGTCAGACCTATCAACTTGAGTACACTACAGAGCACTCATCTCCAAAAGTTAAATCGGTTCAGCTTCCTGCACATAAAGTAGTTAGAAACCAAACAGTAAAAATCATTACCGATAAGGCAAGCGTAACCGATAAACTTCTATCGCAAATTAGCCAAGCACTGAACGATAAACAACTAAAAGTAACAACTAAAAATAACAGTGACTACACACTGACTATTCAACAGCTTGACTTAACTTTCACAGACGATACCAAGTACGCAATAAAGCAACCAGAGAACCATTTTCCCTTATACTCAAATATTGCACAGCAATATCCAACCCAGCAGTGCGCTGCAATATTTGCACAAGTTAGTATGCGTCTCACGCACAAAGCGTCGGGTGATGTTGTTTGGTTTGCTAAATCCTCTATCGACAGTGCAAGTTTTCATCGTGAACCACTAATTTACAATTTCACTGAAGAGCAAAAAATAACAAATGAGCTTGAGGTTGTTGCTTTTGTTCATCAGCAAAACACTGATGAAGCGCGTATTGAAAGACTTGGAAAAGATATTCAAATTCCTCAGTACAAAACATTGTCAAAACTATCTAGCCTTACCAAACTTAGCGGTCCATGTAACAGAACAGAAGTAAGCGCATTAACACCTATGATGCAGTTTTACCTAAGCAGTATATTAATCGATAAAATTAAAGTTCAGTAAATTTATACTTACTACATTTTTTTACAGATTAAAGGAACGAATTAACAATATACTACGCTTAATAACAAATAATAATTAGGCCCTAAGGGATGAGAAACGCTTTGCTTAACCATACTTTACTGAGCATAACACTGCTTTTTTGCTGCATTTTTAGCACGTCGAGTATGGCAAGTAACCGCTATTATGCAGATAATACGTTAGAGCCAACCCAAGGCTTTGCGTGGGATTGGAGTGCTGGTGCGGGCTTTTATATTGAAGATTCTTACCTTGTCGGCATTGAGTCTTACGATAAAGGCGTTGAGCTCGACTTAAGTCTTGCTGTTTCCTACGATAAATTTTACCTTGATTTCGATCACAATCAACTCAGTGGCGGCCTTGTGATAGGCTACAGTCTTATAGATAAATTTGATTGGGGCCTAGATATATTAGGCACAAATACTCAAGCTGGATTTGACGAAAAAGGCCTCGGATTTTATAACCATGGTGTTATAAAAGAACTCCAAGGTATAAAAAAACGTAATTACGACTTTGACGTCGGCCTTCGACTTTCTCGTCGATTTGAAAATTCTCAATTCTCTTTTGAATACCTTCATGATGTATCTGGCGCGCACAATGGCTGGGTTATAAACAGCTTTTTTAGTCACATTTTACCATGGCGAAACTGGGAGTTTAGATCTGGTGTTGGTTTAAGCGCCTACTCTGCTGACTTTACCAATTATTACTTTGGTATTGATAGCGATGAAGCCACCAGCCTTCGCCCGATTTATAGCAGCAATGCCAGTACTAGTATTATTTTTGAGTTCCATGCTGAGTACCCAATAAGCCAAGATTGGGTGTTTTTATCCGGCTGGCTTACCACATGGTTTTCAAAAGAGATTGACGACAGTCCAATTATTTCCCAAGGATATCAACACAAAGCCAAGGTAGGCCTACGTTATGTATTTTAGATGGATCTGTGTATTACTGATCTTCCCCAGTACTTTTACTGTTAAAGCTCAGGAACCTCCTGAAGCACTCATAGCAGTTCCCGATACCTGCGTTGCATTGCGCGAAGGGCGAAATTGCTATGCTGACGTTACGCTAACGTGGGAGCAACCTATCATTGGTAATTACTGCCTACGTGACGCCACCTCAAAGTACATAATGCAATGTTGGCTCAAGCAACAGAGCGGTACTTTTAATTATGCATTTGATTCACAGCAAAGTATTTCATTTGAACTATTTGACAGCAATACCTCTAAAATAATTAGTATTGCCGAAGTAAAGCTTCAATGGGTATATCAAAACAGGCAAAAAAAGCGCCGCTGGCGACTATTTTAATACCAATCGCATTAAGGATATTTTCATGGATAACTATGGCACTATTTTACTCGTTGAAGACGATGTATCACTTGCTCAATGGGTTGCTGAATATTTAACAGAGCAAGGCTACACAACGCATGTTTGTCACAGAGGTGACGAAGTAATTAGCCAAGTCAAAACGTTAAATCCAAATATCGTGCTCCTTGATATTATGCTTCCAGGGCAAGATGGTATAAGCGTGTGTAGAGAACTTCGTAGTTTTTATAATTCGCCCATCATAATGCTCACCGCACGCGATGAAGAAATGGATGAGGTCATTGGTCTAGAAGTAGGTGCAAGCGACTACATAATGAAACCTGTGCGCCCTCGTGCATTGCTAGCGCGTATAAAAGCAGCCCTTCGCCAAAACAATGAGCCAAATACCCCACACGTTAACGAGAGTGTTATTAATGTTGGTACGCTTAGTATTGATACCGAATCTAGAAATGTAAAACTCAACAAGCAAGACGTAAACATATCAAGTGCTGAGTATTTACTGCTTCATTACCTTGCGAGCAATGCAGGCCAAGTGGTCTCGCGTGACGCTGTATTTAAAGCAACCAAAGGCAGAGAATACGATGGGCTTGATAGAAGTGTTGATGTACTTATTTCTGCACTTCGTAAAAAGTTTAATGATGATCCACAAAACCCTGAAAAAATTAAAACTATTTGGGGCCGTGGATATTTACTTGTTTCTACTGCGTGGTAATAAAGTGATGAATAAATAAATGAAAAAGTTTTATATATCGCTTTTAGGCAGTGCACTTTTATCTATTGTGGTATTGGGCTGGCTTATTGATGCTTTTAGTCAACAAGCGCATACCCCACAGGATGAATTTAGTCAGCAAAGTAAAATGATTATGGGTTTTAGCAAGCAATTAGCTAACATACCCACATCTGAGCGCAGCGATTATGTAAAACAACTGGCGCTAGAATTTGATGTTTTAATTGATTATAAACCTAATGAATCACTTGCTTTACCGCCTTCTTTATTATTACAAATGCATACGCCGGGTGGGCTGATTTTAGAAGATCAGCAAGGCTTTTATATGCTTTATAGCAGCGCTGTTTTAAATCCTTTTCACTTATCAATGCGTTTAGATAAAATTTTTGATAGCGAGCAACATAACGACATTATATTAACCTTACTCTTTTACGCAGGCTTATGTGTATTTATGGGGTTTATTATTGCGCCCTTAGCTAAACGATTAACCGTGTTAAATGAAGCCGCTAAAAAGTTTGCCTCTGGTAATGTTCAAGCCCGAATAAAAGTATCGCATTTTACTTACATAAAAGACGTAGAGCTTACCTTTAACCGCATGGCCAGCCAAATAGAGAAACTTGTCGCTGAAAATAAACTAATGGCTTCAAGTTTATCTCATGATATACGCACCCCTATCGCGTGCCTGCGATTTGGTTTAGATGCGGCATTAGATAGCCATGATGAGCAAAAAGTAAAACAGTATTTAACCCGTATGGAAAATGATTTAGACCATATGGAATCGATGCTTAGTAGCTATTTAGCTTTTGCTACTTTAGAACAAAATGCTAATAAGCTGACCTATTCATCAACAAACATTAAGTCCTACCTTGAAGATATTTTAGTTCAACTTGCACCAAAACTTGAAATGCAAATGCTTAACGTACAGCTCAATAGTACAGATAAAATAATAAATGCAGATCTTCACTGGCTTGCTCGCGCAATTACTAACTTATTAACTAACGCATGTGATTTTGCAAGCCAACATATTTACCTGAGCGCAAAGTTACACGAGCAACAGCTTATAATAACGGTAGAAGATGACGGCCCGGGTATCGCTCGAGAAAATTTTAGTAATGTATTTAGCCCATTTTTTAGGGAAGAAGATCACCGTAACAGAGCTGATAAAAGTTACGGCCTTGGTCTAGCTATTGTTGAAAAAGTAGCCGACTGGCATCATGGCAGTGTTAAAGTAAGTAAAAGTACCCAGCTAGGTGGTGCGTGTTTTACTTTCACTATTGCACAGCATCATAATTCGTAAAGCAATAGTTACAGACTGTAATTAACAATTATTAAACAAAATCAACTCGTTATTTTAAACGACTCGATAACAACAATTAAAATCGATGGTTATAACACACACTTTACTTATTAAATTGTGCTAGATCAGCAAATAAGCACTTTTTATTTTTTAACATTTCCAGTAGATTGTCACCGCCGTCACACAATAGAGAAGTACAATAATATGAGCGCAGTTAGAGGCGAGTTCAGCTCTCGCTTTGGTTTTATTATGGCCGCCGCGGGTTCTGCCGTTGGTTTGGGCAATATTTGGGGATTCCCTACACAAACAGCAAGTAATGGCGGTGCTGCATTTTTAGTCGCATATTTAGTGCTTGCGTTCTTTTTAGCCTACCCCGCTTTAATGGCTGAACTTATGATTGGTCGTCATGGCCAAGCAAATGCGGTTTCATCACTTCAAAAAATATCTAATAAGCCATGGCAAAAACACTTTGCCTTTATTGTTGGTTTTGGCGGTATTTTATGTGCTGGCTTTATATTAAGTTTTTACGCCATTGTTGCTGGTTGGATGCTCAGCGCTACAGCTGAACCCATAGCCACTTTAGTTGGTGCCAACACAGCATCTACATGGTTAAGCGAGCAATCACTTACCCGAAACATTATATTCACTCTCGTCTTTATCGTACTAACTGTCGCTATTATCAGTAGAGGCGTTGAGAACGGTATTGAAAAATGGTCAAAACGTTTAATGCCCGCTCTTTTGGGGATTTTATTTGCACTTATTGCTTATGTAATGACCCAAGATGGCGCAATGGAAGGTTTAAAGGCTTACTTAGTTCCTGATTTTTCGTCTATTTTTGACGCAAAACTATTAGTTAGCGCACTAGGACAAGCTTTTTTCTCTTTATCGCTAGGTACTAGCGTAATGATTATTTACGGCTCGTACATCAGCAAAAAAGAAAATCTTGTTTCTTTAGGTGCCTATGTAACCCTTATTGATGTATTTATAGCCTTTGTAGCGGGTTTACTGATTATTCCGGCTATGTATGTAGCGCAAGCTCAAGGCGTTGAAATATTCTCGGCCTCAACAGGTAAATTACTCTCTGAAGATACGTTAGTATTTCAGGTACTCCCTGCTTTATTTGATGGAATGGGCGAAGTTGGCTTATTTGTGGGCTTTTCATTTTTTGCGTTAATGAGTATTGCCGCTTTAACGTCATCTATTTCAATGTTAGAGGCGCCAGTATCATACACTGTAGAACGCTTTGGGATGAAACGCGTTCAGGCAACCTGGTTGATTGGAGCTTTAATTGCTATCGTTAGCATTATAATTGTGTGTAACCTTAGCAGCTTATTTGGCTTAGTGATTACTTTAACTACAAAAGTAGCTCAACCTTTGCTTGGCCTGATGTGTTGTATATTTGTAGGCTGGATTTGGTACAGAAGCTCATTACTTAAAGCAATTAAAGAAGGTAATCCTGAGGTCCATAACACATTGTTTTGGAAAATATGGCCTTGGTATACCAAGTTTGTGTGTCCACTTGCTATTGGTATGGTGTTTTTACACTCACTCTTGAGCTAAATAATACCTTAACCTTAAAATAGTCTTAAATTAAAATAGCCCACATTAGTGGGCTTTTTTATAGCTGCTTAAATTGGATTTATTTAGTGAGTTTTAAAATCATATCTTGATGAGGTATACCGTCTTCTAAATATTCACTTTTATAATCCTCAAAGCCAAAAGAGCGGTAAAAATCAAGTAAGTAAGTTTGTGCACCTATATAAATATCTCGCTCAGGCCATTGTGCTTTGCAGCAGTCTATAGCTTTAGTAATAAGTAAAGTAGCATACCCATTACCACGCGCTCCTTCACTCACTAGCACGCGACCTATTGCGCTGTATTGCTCACTTTTGTCATAACAACGCGCATAAGTTTGTAGTTGCTCATTATCCAATGTATATAAATGCTGTGTATTTGAAGCAATATCTACATCATCAAGTTCAGGGTAAGGACATTTTTGCTCTACAACAAACACATCAACCCGCCCACGCATAATAGTAAAAAGAGTCTGTGTATCAAGAGCGTCAAACTGCTCACATTTAAACTGCATATTAAATCCTATAAGCAAAAAACCCAGCTTAGGCTGGGTTTATTAAAATCACTCGCTAGCTTAGTTAGCTTATACTAAGTAAATAAGCGCTCTAGCTGGTCGCACAACTGCGATAAATTTACATGGTCATGCTCTATGGTTAAATCTACATAACCATCGCCTTTAAAGGCTCTGTCTAGCTCTATAAGCACATGTGTTTTATGTGCCTCTGGTATAAATGATAATTCAATCTCTTGAATACCAAATAAGCTGCGGCTATTAGGTTTATACTCAAGTTCTTGGTAACACCCAGATAATGACTGAAAAGTTGAAGCCCGTAAGTGGCCTTTTTCTACGTCAGCTTTCATTAAACTAAAACCTAACTTTTCCATCGCTTGCATACACGTTTTAACCGCTTCATTAGGGTAAATGTGTAAATGATCTTTATCTGTTGGGTCAAGTGCTAAGTCTATATCTAGGCCTGTTTCTAGCCATACATGTGATTGATTATAACCTGCATTAATTTCTGTAATAGGTGTTTCAGAATGAAGACGTGCTTCAAAAGGGATGTTTTTAACTTCGCCTGGCTCAATTGTACCAATATCTGTAATTCGCCATTGCTCAATTACATGATTAGTAAAATAATCGCCATCATCACCCGCAACTTTAACACGAGTCATTAATAATAAATCTAAGCCTGCGATATCTTGGCTAACATCCCCTGCTGTGATAACTATTTGTGCGTTAAAAAGTTGACCTGGTTGTAGGTGTTCAGTTTCTAAAATAGTGTCTACTTTTGCAGCACCAATACCTACCGACGCTAAAATCTTTTTAAACATATCTCTCTCCTTAAGCTGAGCTGCTCTATTATTTGCTCTGGCTTAAACTTCTTCGTTATCGCATCTTAACCATATTTAAAAGCTAATGTCAGTGAAAAAATGTTATTTACATACTATTTACGATTAAATAAGTGTTTAATGCGCATTTTTCATACGCAGCAAGGCAAGTAATTGATTAGACGCGTTCATTTTTAGGTCTATTATATTTTCAATGGCATAAATTTTTCGTTACACTGCAACACCAAATGAAGTGATATTAAGAATTATGGAACTAATCTATTTTGCTGCCGCGTTTGTTTGTGGTTTTGCCGTTTATCAATTAAAACTACCTCCTCTTATTGGATTTTTATTAGCAGGCTTTGCTTTAAATTTATCGGGATATAAAAGTACAGAGTTGCTCGATACAATTGCAGCCCTTGGCGTTACCCTTCTTCTTTTTAGTATTGGCTTGAAACTTAAAGTTAACAGTTTAATTAAACCTCAAGTTTGGGCACCTGCAACATTGCATATCATTTTTAGCAGTGCGTTATTTAGTGGCTTTATGCTGTTACTTGGCGTATTCGCTATTCCACTATTTGTTGATTTAAGTTGGCAAAGTGCTTTATTAGTTGGGTTTGCGCTTAGCTTTTCAAGTACTGTATTTGCAGTGAAAGTGCTTGAAGAACGCGGGGAAATGGCAAGCTTACACGGTAAAATAGCCATTGGTATATTGGTAATGCAAGATATCTTTGCTGTTATCTTTTTAGCTATTAGCACCGGCAAAGTCCCAAATTTATGGGCAATTGCACTAATAATTGCTTTGCCTTTATTACGACCTGTAATGTATGGCGTATTGAACCGATCTAAACATGGTGAACTATTACCATTGTTTGGTTTTTTCTTTGCTCTAGTTGCTGGTTATCATGCATTTGAATTTGCAGGCCTAAAAGGCGATTTAGGTGCATTAATAATAGGAATGATGTTTGCCCCTCACAAAAAGGCAGGCGAGCTATCAAAATCCCTGCTTAATTTAAAGGACATATTGCTAGTTGGCTTCTTCTTAAGTATTGGTTTGAGCGCAGAGCTAACCACTAACTCCTTGATTGTTGCTATTATACTTATTTTAGTATTACCCGTTAAAATAGCGCTTTATTATGTGTTCACTAATATATTTAAACTACGCGCGCGTACATCATTACTTACTGCTTTTAGCTTATCTAACTACAGTGAGTTTGGTTTAATTGTATGTGCAGTGGCTGCAACTACAGGCATGATCACCTCTGAATGGCTAGCTGTAATGGCAATTGCTGTTTCTATTACCTTTATAATTGCCTCCCCATTAAATAAACGTTCAAACGAGTTGTACGTCAAAATTGAGCACTGGTTATTAAAGTTCGAAAGTAAAACTCGTTTAGCTGAAGAGCTACCTGTTAACCTTAACGATACTAGAATAGTCATTTTTGGTATGGGACGTATTGGTACTGGTGCTTATGAGACTATCAACGCGACTCACCCAAATGTTGTTGCAGGTATAGATATAAAACCTGAGGTGGTAGATAAGCACGTTAACAGAGGCCGCAACGTCTTAATTGCTGATGCAACCGACCCTGACTTTTGGCAACGAGTAAATCACTCACAAGTAGAAATGGTTATGCTTGCAATGCCAAAGCATATGCAAAATATCTTTGCTCTAGAGCAGCTACAAGCCTCTGGTTATAAAGGCCAAGTAACAGCTATTGCAAACTACCCTGATCAACAAAAAGAACTAGAAGAAATGGGTGTTCATTCTACTTATAACTTTTACCTAGAAGCCGGTAGTGGTTTTGCAGAGCACGTTAAACAAGAGCTATTTAACGAATAATTACTTTTTATAACGTCTATAAATAACAAGGCCTTAATTAGTTAAGGCTTTGTTATTAGTTTTTAAATAAAAAGCAATTCTATTTACATTCCTTTACAAGCCAATTCACCACAACAATGAAAAACAGGTAGACTAACTGTGTTGGTTAAATAAGAACCCATGTTCTAATAATAACTTAATTAGATCCCAGCTAATTAAAGTTCAACTAGGTTTATATCAATCAACATATAATTATTAAATCAGAGGGCCTACTCCCTCGCAAAATAGGCTGTTTCTTGCCCGTCACAGCCTATTTTATATCTCTAAAATCCCTTACACTTACGCATACTTTAAATACATAAGTAGTTTTTATGGATCCAAAACAACTAAAAATAGCTATTAATACCATAATGCCGTTTGGAAAATATGCAGGACGGCCATTGCTTTTACTGCCAGAGCCTTATTTAGTCTGGTTTAATCAGCAAGGGTTTCCTGACTCAAAACTAGGTAGTCAACTTGCGATGATGTATGAGGTAAAACTAAATGGCCTTGAGCAAATGTTAATGCCATTACTTGAAAAAAATAAAAATAGTTGAGAACTTTTTTAAGTACTTGCGGTCTATTGTATTGCTACTTGTTGATTTTGGTTTTTAACCGCAAAAAAAGCGCCTCTAGGCGCTTTTTTTATGTCTTTAATTTGAGGGGTAAATATACAATAAATTTAGCACCACCTAAGCTTGAGCTTTCTGCTTTACACTCTCCTTGGTGCCACGACACAATTTTAGCAACTATAGCGAGTCCTAAACCAAAACCACCGGTATCCTTGCCTCTACTTTTATCTAGTCGAGTAAAAGGTTTAAATACATTTTCTCGCTCAGCGGGAGCTATCCCCTCACCATCATCTTCAACAATCAATACGATGTGTTTTGTCTCTTGTAGCAATGAAATTTTAACTTGTTTATGAGTGTATTTGAGCGCATTGCCAATTAAATTTTGAAATACTCGCGCCATAAAGTGACTATCACAGTAATAACTTAAACGCTCAGGGAGGTTTACGGAGAGCGTTGTTCGGGCTTCAAAGTTTAGCTTTTCAACAGTTGTTTTTACCAGCCCAGCTAAGTCACAGTTTATTGGCTGTAAACTAGGTTGTTGAGAGTCTAATCGCGCGTATTCGAGCATTTCAGAAACTAGTGACTCAAGCTCGCTAATGTCTGTTTGCATGTTTGTTAAGTATTTCTCACCTTTTTCGTCAAGCATTTGTTCTTGCAGCATTACAATTGCAAACTTTAAACGTGCTAGTGGTGTTCTAAACTCATGCGACACCGAAGAGGTAAGTTCTTGCTGCGCACTAAGTAAAAACTCAATACGTTGCTGCATTACCTTTAATGTATCAGTAATAGGTAAAAAGAAAGACTTAGAAGAGTCGTTTAGTTGAAAGTCTTGCAAACCCTCTACCGCTTCACACGCTTTACGTAGCTTTGCAAAGTCGCGCCATAGTAAAAAGCTCCACAGCCCAACAGGTATACCTACAATAATAAGTAGTAATAAATACGGCCAAACAGAAGATGATTCCTGCGTTAATACACCTACCGGTCCTACTTGAAGTAATGAATCATTACCGAGATCTACATACCAAACAATGCGTTGTTGCTTATCGTATAAGTATAAGTAGTGGTTTTGGTTGAGCTGCGATTGTTGTTTTTGAGGGAGTATTAAATCACGTCGTTCAATCACTTTACTTTCAAAGTTGTGCTTTAATTTTTTAAGACCATTTGGAGTTTGTGAGAGCAACCAGAGTGATTGCCCAAACTCATCATCTAAGAAGACCTGTTGTTGCGACTCTTCGTAAGGCCACAATTGCTCTATAACACCGCTTACTACAAACAAAGAAACGATGATATATAAATATAAGCTGGTAAACAGTTTTCCCATTAAAGCCGACTAACCTTAAATAGTTCTAAAGATCCCATGCATCAGAAACAAATAAGTAGCCTTGTCCCCATACAGTTTTTATACGATATGGCTTATCGCTGTTGTCGCCTAATTTTTTACGAATTCGTGATACGCGTACATCCACAGTTCTATCAAGTCCATCGTATTGGCGGCCAATCATATGCTGGTGCACATGTTCTCGACTTAGTACTTCACCCGCATTTGACGCTAATAGCCATAGTAACTCAAACTCGTGGGAAGTTAATACAATCTCCGAATCACTTAGTTTTACAATACGACTTGTTTTATCAATGACTAAATCACCAAACTGGAGCTCTTCGCTTGATTTTACCATGGGTTGTCCACGACGCAGTAATGCATTAATTCGCGCTAGTAATACACGTGGCTCTGCTGGTTTTATTACATAATCATCAGCGCCAAGCTCTAAGCCAAGTACTTGGTCGAAATCTTCACCTTTAGCAGTCAACATTAAAATTGGTAGAGTAAATTTATCTCTTACTTGGCGGCAAACGCTAAAGCCATCTTTACCTGGCAGCATAACGTCTAAAATCATTAAATCGGGTGTATTGTTTTCTAAGTAATTAAACACTTCGTCACCACGGTCTAATACTTCGACTTCAAGGCCATTATGTTCAAGGTAATCTTTTGTTAGTTGTTGTAAACCGAGATCATCTTCAACAAGTAAAATTTTTGGCATTAGTTGCTCCTAAATTAAAAAAAGCTCCACGGAGAGCGAAGCCTACGCCTATTTTTTTTAGCATGGGCGCTTTGTACTTCAACCTGTGTTTTTGCTATTAACACACCCGTATGAGGATTGATTAAGGAGTATATGGTCTCCACCTGAACACGCGCTTTATAATTAAATTGCCCAGAAAGTTGTTGCTCCCAGCATTGAAGCCGTTGCTCTTGCTGATACAAACAGACATCACTGTAGGTGTTTAATTGCCATTTAAATTGTAAATCAAGATCGCAAAAACCCTGCTGTTCAGAGACAACGCAGACTTTTGGAGAAACGCTAAAAAAAGGGGTTTGTGCCACACTAAAACCACTAAAAAAAGTGGTAATAAAGACAACTAATATTAAATACTTCATATTAAAAAGTACGATCGAATCCTATAAATGCAGTCATTGAATAAGTACGTTCGAAGAGCGGACTGCCATCCATAGCCGAATAGTCGTAATATGCTACATGAAAACGAAGAGAGTCAGCCTTACTCAGAGGCCAACGGGCATCGATTTTAGCATAAGGTTGCCAACTACTACCAACGTCTATTTTGCCAAATTGAGTTTCACCCTCATTAAGTCCATAAAAATAGCTATTTAGTTCCGCAGATTTATAGTTTATTCCAAGTGTTGGCTTTATTTTGAGCTTTCCTATCACAGTATGATACTGCCACTGTAATGCTGCGCGTACACCTCGATAAACATCGGTTATATCATGCAGAGCCTGAACCGAAAAAACATGGTCTTCATTTACATAGTGATATGCAATACCCGCATCCAGTGCAATTTGCCGTTTATGTAAATTATCAATATCAACATAGCGAGAGGACGAGGCTTCATCTTGCATTACGAACTGATTGTTGAGAGCACTGCTTTGTAGTGTAAATACATTTTTAGGGTGCCAGTCTATAAAAAAGCGAGACTCAGAGTTGAGTTCACCAACTAGATTAAAGTGATGCTTAGGGGTTTGCAAAAATGAATAACCAAGACGGCCATTATCAAAAAACCATTGCTCTGCATAAAACGCAACTTGAGGAATAAGCACGAGCGGAATATTATCTCCACCATGCAAAGGGTTGGTTATAACTCCAGCCCCCACGCTTAAACTCAAATGCAGACGATCGGTTGTTATATCTTGCTCTGTATAATCGTCAGCATGCTTGCTTGCCTGTGTTGCTTGCACCGAAAGGCAAATAAACAAAGTGCTAAAACATAGAGCTGTTAATAATGAGAAGGCATACCGCATCAGCGTAAATCAAAGTATCAAAATAAGTGAGTTCCCCATACTAGCAAGGTCTTTTTAAACTAGCTCTAGCTGGTTACAATTATTCACAATTTGTATACAAAAATGTTAACTTTATGCTTTTCGGACTATTTATCTTTCAAGGTAGTTGTGTCTAAGGATTGTACTTTGAGTTGCTTGTGTAGTTTTTGACTAATAGTACTTTAAGATACTTTGAAAATGAGGCACAACGTAGCAAATGCAATTATTCAAATAAAAAATTACTAAGAGCTAACTCGCTACAGCTCTATTGGGTTTTACCTGCTTGTTTACCAAAACTGAAGTTGGATTAAATCGCCCTAAATTGAGCGGCTTTAACCCAAATAAATCAAAAACCTCTGGCACTTATTAAATATCAGGGGCTATTTCTATACGATTTCGTCCATGTGTTTTGGCAATGTATAAGGCTCTATCTGCACGCTCAACTAAAACAGTACTATTTGTAAATGGCCGTAAAATTGCTAAGCCAAAACTTGCTGAAATAGCACGTTTTGCAGTTACATCATGCTTTTTACGAATCGCCAATTTTGCTATTGCTAAACGAATACAATCTGCAAATGCTATTATATCGTTAATAGTGTCAAAGTAGGCTGTTATGCAAAACTCCTCGCCACCGTATCTATACACATTTGCAGCTTCAGTTGTATTTTCTCTCACTTTTTTAGCAACTAGCCTAAGCACTTCATCACCCTTTTGATGGCCAAAATCATCGTTAAAGCGCTTAAAATGATCAATATCAAACATAATGAGTACGGCAAGAGAGTCTTCTTGCGCTTGCTCTGAGTATTCGAGGCAAAAGTTTACAATATCAGAATCAAACTTACCTCGATTATAAAAACCCGTAAGCGTGTCGGTATCGGCTGCTTCCTTTGAAATATTGAGTGCTTCTTTTAAATCTTTTATTTCATTGTAGGCAACGGCTAATTTAGTCTGAAACTCCCGAGCATAATCTTGCATTGCAATAGAATCGTCGGTTAAACGCTCAACACAACCTAGTATCTCATTGTAAGAGTTTACATCAACAAGCATATTTAATTCATTTTGTGAGTCAACTAAACTCGTCGTAAAGCTTTTAGAGTGATCAAGCGTTGTGCTTATATCTTGCTGAACTTGCTCCATAGTTGTATGAAATTTTTCAGTCATTTCTTGAAAAAAAACGAGATCGTCTTGCGTTAAATGTTTATCAAAAATTTCTTTTGCTTTGTCTTGTGAACATGTTTGTTGCAGAGCAATAACATGGTCTAACTCAGCATTTAATGAAGGTTTGTTTCCTTGAATATAACAGTACCAAATTGCATAGTTGATGGGTGTAACCGGCATTCGGTATTTTACCATCAAAGGAATCGCCTTTTTTAGGCATTGAGCAGAATGAGCAAGTGATACGGCGTGGTTCATAAATAAACTCTCAAGCGTCATTGTTTTTATTATTAGCGCTCAATGTTAAGTAATAGTAAACTTATACGCAACCTATATTCATACTATTTAACTAACTTGCTTATTCTCTGCGCGCATTAAATCGCTTTTGCATCTAAAGTTTGCGCAATATTCCACAAAGCACTGATTGCAGGGTCATTTAACTCTTTCCTTAATACTGCCAAACCAATATCAAACCCATCAGGCGCTTGCATTTTTGGTGTTAGTATTTGTACTTTATCTTGCAGCGGGCTGTTATCTAGCACTATTTTAGGGACCATTGCGACACCTAATCCTAAGCTCACCATAGATACCATTGCTTCGTGCCCAGCAACCTGTGCGTAAATTTTCCCGTGAATATTATTTTTGCGCCACCAGTGTTCTAACCTTTGGCGAGAAAAACCTTGTTCTGGCACAATAAATTCTAAATCAGACCAATTAATGTCATCACTATTGTGTGTTAATTTTTCTGTGATCGGACATTGAATTTTTGGTCCAATTAATAAAAGCGGAGAGTGCCCTATATCTACAAAAGCAATTTGCGTCGGTAACTTATTTGGCTTAGCTGCAATAGCCATTAATTCATGCCCATCTAACACACGGTTTATAGCAAGTGCAGGGTCGCCTGTATTTAATGTTATTTCTATATACTGATGCTGCGCACGAAGCTGCTCTAATATTTGATGTAAAAAACTATAAGATGCAGTAACCGAGCAATAGATACTTACTTTGCCGTAAATATGTTGCTGTGGGTCTTTCACATTCGTTTTAAAACGCTGCCAATTAGCAAGCGTTGCTGTGGCGTAATCAATAAATGACTCACCCTCACGCGTTAATTTAACACTGCGGTTATCGCGTACAAATAATGCAACACCTACCTCTTCTTCCAAGTGTTTTATATTGCGGCTCAAAGTGGGTGCGCTTATATGACAAAGCTCGCTTGCGCGTCCAAAATGAAGTGTTTTAGCCAGTGCTAAAAAGTAGTTTAAATGTTTATGATCCATGCCAAACCCAGTATTTCATATTATGAAACACTTTAATTCAAATATATCATTTTACGCAAGCAACGATTTTACATATGGTGTTTGTAAGCGCAATAAACATTGCGCATCTAACAAACATGACTTTATAGGACACTAACAATGGCGAATTATTTCAATACCTTACCTTTACGCGAGCAATTAGCGCAATTAGCGCAATGTGAATTTATGGACGCAGGCGAATTTGCCGATGGCGTTGACGCACTTAAAGGTAAAAAACTAGTTATTGTAGGCTGTGGCGCACAAGGTTTAAACCAAGGCTTAAACTTACGTGACTCTGGTTTAGATGTTTCTTACACATTACGTGCTTCAGCTATTTCTGAGCGTCGCCAATCATTTTTAAATGCGTCTGAAAACGGCTTTACTGTTGGTACTTATGAAGAATTAATTCCTACCGCTGACGTAGTACTTAACTTAACACCAGATAAACAACATACCGCTGTAGTAAGTGCAATTATGCCACTTATGAAAAAAGACTCTACACTTGCTTACTCTCATGGTTTTAATATCGTTGAAGAAGGCATGCAAGTACGTGAAGACATTACTGTAATCATGGTTGCACCTAAGTGTCCTGGTTCTGAAGTACGTGAAGAATACAAACGCGGTTTTGGTGTGCCAACTCTGATCGCAGTTCACCCAGAAAATGACCCTCAAGGCCTTGGTTTAGCACAAGCTAAAGCGTATGCAGCGGGTACTGGCGGACATCGCGCAGGTGTACTTAAATCATCATTTATTGCTGAGGTTAAGTCTGACCTAATGGGCGAGCAAACCATTTTATGTGGCATGTTACAAACTGGCTCTATTTTATGTTTTGATAAAATGGTAGAAAAAGGCGTTGATGCGGGTTATGCATCAAAACTAATTCAATACGGCTGGGAAGTAATTACCGAAGCACTTAAGTACGGCGGCGTTACTAACATGCTTGACCGCCTTTCAAACCCAGCAAAAGTAAAAGCGTTTGAACTAAGTGAAGAGCTAAAACTAATTATGCGCCCGCTTTATAATAAGCATCAAGATGACATCATCGACGGCACTTTCTCACGCACTATGATGGAAGACTGGAATAACGATGACGTAAACTTACTTAAATGGCGCGCAGAAACAGCAGAAACTAACTTTGAAAAGACCCCTGCTGGCGATGTAGAAATCTCTGAACAAGAATTTTTTGATAACGGTATTTTAATGGTAGCAATGGTTAAAGCAGGTGTTGAACTTGCATTTGAAACCATGACAGCAGCCGGCATTATTGAAGAGTCGGCCTACTACGAGTCATTACACGAAACGCCATTAATCGCCAATACTATTGCGCGTAAAAAGCTTTTTGAAATGAACCGTACTATCTCTGATACTGCAGAATACGGCTGTTATTTATATAACCATGCATGTTTACCATTACTTGCTGATTTTATGAAAAACGTTGATACAGACATTATCGGTAAAGGCCTTGGCGAGCACAGTAACCAAGTTGATAACCAAACATTAATTCAAATTAACGCTGCATTGCGCGAACACCCAGTTGAAAAAGTAGGTGCTAAATTACGTGGCTACATGTCAGCAATGAAAAAGATTGTTTAACCCTAAACAATAAATGTTTCGCTTGTTAGAAACCAAGCCCGTATGCTTTTTGCATGTGGGCTTTTTTATGCCTGTTAATAAAACTTTAATCAATCTGGTATATCTTTGCCTATTCTGCTTAGCCAATATTTAGTTCCAAATAAATAATGTGCTAATATGTTTTTCTATTTAGTTGTAAAATTAATTAATATCATGACGATACAAAATCTTTCGATCACTCAAAAAATCACAGCTTTAGGCAGTGTTATTGCTATATGCGTAGCCGCACTGATTGGTTTGACTTCCCTACACAGCTCAGAGGATATTATTGAGCGACGTATGATTGAGTCAGAGCTCCCTAGTAAACTGCAAACAATCAGTAATCACATAGGCGGTGAAATCAACGAGTTACTCGGTGCTGCTCAGCAACTATCATCAAACGAATTTATTTTACAATGGGCTCAATCAAACAACCAAGACGATACATTACTATTAAAAGAATTAAATCGCGTTGCCCAGCAATACGATTTAGCCACAGCATCTTGGGCAAATAGAGACACTGCACAGTACTGGAACCAGAATGGGTTTTTGCGTGTGTTAAAAAACGATGCAGCCGATGGCTGGTTCTTTGCTTTTAAGCAATCAAAACAACCTTACTCTATCAGTATTTATCAAGAGTCAGCCAATGATGTGAAAATGTTTGTAAATCATCAGCAAGCTAATGGGACTGGTTTAGCAGGTCTTGCAAAAAGCATCACTGATATGCAAAAGCTATTACAGCAATTTAAAATTGAGCAAACAGGCTTTGTATTCATTGCAGATAAAAGTGGATTGATTCAGCTTCATAAAGATGCAAGTAAAGTAGCTAAAGCAAACATTGATGATTTATATACTGCAAATATTCACAGCCAACTATTTAATAGTAATGGCTTTGCACTAGAAGAAATTAATTTAAATGGCGAACCGACACTTGTAGCTGCTATGCCTATTAAAAACACCGATTTATATGTTGTAGCCCAAGTGCCAAAAAGTGAAGTTTTCGCAAGCGTAAACACCCTGCAATGGCAAATATTTACTTTTACGGTAATTACAGCATTGGTTGCGAGTTTAATCAGTTATTTGCTTGCTCGCTCACTTTCATCTCCACTTTCTAAAATGGCTGAGTTATTTTCACGCTTAGGCTCTGGCGATGCAAATTTAGCATACCGCTTACCAGAATCGAGCCAACCAGAGCTTAACAATCTAAGTAACGGCTTTAACCAGTTTATAAATAAAATAGAAACAGCGATTACTCAAGTTGCGAGCGAAAGTCACGATATTAGAAAAAGCTCTGATCATGTATTTGAACAAGCAAAACGGAACTCCCAAGCAATAGACAACCAAAAAGAACAAACAATATCTGTCGCAGCAGCAATCAACGAAATGGGCGCTACAGTACAAGAAATAGCGCAAAGCGCAGCAAATACAGCTAAGTTAACCGATAACAGCCGCGAAAATACTATTCAAAGCCATAAACAAGTACTCCAAAGCCAAGCAACTATATCAGCCCTTGCCAGCGATATTGATGGCATAACAGAGCAAGTTACTTTGCTTTCTAAAAAAACGGTTGATATTGCAAGTATTGTTGACTCAATTAGAGGCATATCGGATCAAACTAATCTACTTGCTTTAAATGCTGCAATTGAATCTGCTCGCGCAGGTGAACACGGACGCGGCTTTGCTGTTGTTGCTGATGAAGTACGTGCACTGGCAAACCGTACATCGCAATCAACCACCGAAATTCAATCTATGATTGAAGAGCTTACAAAAATATCTGATGATGTAGTTAATGATATTAGCCAATCGAAAGATAAAGCTCAGCAAAGCGTTGGTGCAATGCAAAGCTCTGTTGAATTACTTGATACGATAACCGAAACAGCAAATCAAATAAACGATATGGCTACGCTTATAGCGACTGCAACTGAGCAGCAAAGTAATGTGGTTGCCGATGTAAGTCGTAATATTGAGCAAATTAGCGAAATTAGCGATAAAGCAATGAGCGAACAAATCAATACAGAGCAAGCGATTCGCGACTTAGCCAACAGTGCACAAACACTTGATGCGCTTGTAGCTACCTTTGAACAGCATCGCTAAGCAGCTCTGATATTACACGCCAGCTATGAGCATAAGCTATATTCGAAGATAGTTTTTGCTCATAACGAATATGCTTAATTTACACAAACTAAGTACTTTTGCTATCGCCAGTATTAAATGCTAAAACGTACGCTTCCTTTTTAGCTCTAGGGAGCTTTTTTAATTGATACTCAAGCTTACTTGCTTCACTTTTATTACCTACTTGTTGTTGATGGATAAGTAAAAGAGGCCCTTTTCCTCTAAGGTTTTTAGCCCCTTTACCAGCTTGATGAGTTGCAAAGCGTTTTTCAACATTAGTCGTGATCCCTGTGTACCAATGACCAAATCGTGTTTCAACTATATATAAAAACCAAGTAGACTCAGTTTTTAAAATATTCGTTTCAATATGCTGTAAACTTTTTTCATTATCAGTGGTCAAAACATTACCTTAACGCCCTTAACATAAAACAATTGCTTAAAAGGGTTTTACCTTCAGTGACTAATCGGTATCATGCAGATTATAAAAAATAAGGATCACAACTAACAATGCAGTCGTTAAAAACTTTTTCTCTTTGGCTTATCGTCGCTTTAACACTTAGCTCAGCAGCAGGTTGCTCTAGCTGGGTATACCGAATTAACATTCCACAAGGTAACTTTTTAGAGCAATCGGATGTTGAAAAACTTCGTGTAAATATGACCCGAGAGCAAGTTGTTTATGTATTAGGTAGACCTATTGCCGAGGACGCCTTTGATAACAATACTTGGCGCTATATTTACAGCTTTAATAAAGGCCGTAAAAACGAACAAAATAAAGAGTTAGTAATTAACTTTGAAAATGAAAAGTTAGTTTCAATCTCAGGTGATTATGACCAACCTGAAAACTTTACTACACCGCTAGAGCAATAAACGTCTCAGGTAGTAAAAAAGGTGAGCATGGCTCACCTTTTTTATTGGTTTACTTAAAAAGCTTTTACCATTTTAAAAGACGTTAGCGTGTGATTTAATCTGTTAAATTGTTCGAAGTTTATGCCGATTGGTATTACTTCTCGAGTGGGCGACCACCCGTTATTTTATTTGCACGCCCCTCTTCTTTTGCTTTTTCTGCACGTTTTCTGCGGGCATCTTTAGGATCTGCAATTAGTGGACGGTATATTTCTATACGGTCACCGTCTTTTAATTCATAGTTAGCTTTTACAGTTCGATTCCACACACCTAACGTTAGCGATGTGGCATCTATTTCTGGGCACATTTCTATAATACCTGACTGAATAACAGCTTGCTCGACTGTAGTCCCTTGTGGCACTTCAATTGATAAACACGTGGCCGTGGTCGGTAATGCAAAGACCACTTCAACATTAATCATACTCGCGCTCCATAAACCTGTTTTGCACGTTGAGTAAATGCACTCACCATATTTTTTGCTACATCGTTAAAAATCTTTCCAAAGGCAAGCTCTATTAACTTACTTGAAAATTCAAACTCTAGGTGCAAATGAACCTTACATGCTTTGGCGTCAAGCTCTTGAAAATGCCAGCGCCCTTTTAAGGTCTTAAACGGGCCATCAACAAGGCGCAGTAACACGGTTTGCTCATCAACAAAGGTGTTTTCGGTGGTAAACCACTTTTTTATACCCGCCTTAGATATTTCTAAACTCGCGGTCATGTTATTATCGTGCTGTGAAACAATTTTTGAGTCTGAGCAATTTGGTAAAAACTGTGAATAAGCTTCTACATCATTAACTAGATCAAACATCTCTTTAGTGCTGTACATAACCAGCGCACTTTTTTCTATTTGTGGCATACTCACTCCCAACTGTGTGGGCGAATTTTAGCAAGCTTTGCGCGTTTCCCCAAATTTTCATGCTGCTTAAATTAAAGCTAAATTTTTAAAAGCATTATTAAAAAATCGATGTAAAACATCTCACATTACGTATATTATAGGGCACTATGGCTAAGAAAAATTCATCAAAATCGACAAGTAATACCATCGCGCTAAACAAAAAAGCGCGACATGAGTATTTTTTACACGATAAGTTTGAAGCGGGTGTTGAACTACAAGGCTGGGAAGTTAAAAGTATCCGAGCTGGTAAAGTAAATATCACAGAAACTTATATTCATCTTAAAAATGGCGAAGCATTTTTACTTGGCAGTCAAATTCAGCCACTTATAAGTGCATCGACCCATGTAATTTGCGACCCGCTACGTTATCGTAAATTGCTATTAAGCAGACGCGAACTTGACCGTTTATTCGGTGCAACAGAGCGCGATGGCTATTCTTTAATAGCTACAGCGATGTACTGGAAAAAATGCTGGGTAAAACTTGAGTTTCATTTGGCAAAAGGTAAGAAATTACACGACAAACGCGAAGACGGTAAAGATAAAGACTGGTCGCGTGAAAAAGAACGCTTAATGAAGCATAAAGCATAATTAAAAACGCCTAATTTATTAGGCGTTTTTAATTTCACCTATATAAAAGCTCAAATAATACCAATTCTCTTAATTAAATAATCTACTTTGAAATAAGAAAATCGTATCGATAACAAGACAAAACTTGTTATACCAATCTGCTTATATATGGGGTCTATTTAACGTTAAGAAAATTACGCTAGAACTAGGCAAAAATTTTTATATCTAGTTGTTCTAAATAAAAAATTTTTAACGACGTTATAGTGCAATTTAATTCGTTAAATTGATCAAAGATTTATGCAGGTTGGTATTACTTAGCCATTATCAGCAATTACTCCTGCATTACCCCACCTCCTGTATCTAGCAGTCGTAAATCAGAAAATTTCAATGCCTTTAGCATCAACTTTAACCCCTCAAATTGATTAAGTATTACTGCGAATTGGTATTACATAATTGAATAAATTAAAAGTATAAAAACAAACATAAGTTTTAATTTATAGAAATAAATTATTACAAATTATTTCTATCATTAGCTATTCCACACATGGCTTCATGTAGCTATATGACAATTATTAACCCTATGTCCTATTCACGCTTAGTTTCACCTAGAAAACAAAGTATAAATAAGGTCATAAAACCCACAAAAAAGCATTGAAACTAATACTTAAATCACAAATTAAGCTAATTGCTAACACTTAAGTTACATGATATTAATACCCGCGCTTGTTAAGCAAATAATTTTATAATATATCAACAAGGACTTAAGGATGAAGCAATCAACTGCATTTACACCAAGCATTATTGTGGGCGCAACACTCGCATTATCAGCAGGTTTTACAACAACAGCCTACGCAGCAGAAGAAGCTAAAAAAGTAGAGCGAATTCAGGTTACTGGTTCTCGTATTAAGCGAACTGATATTGAAGGGCCTTCTCCGGTACAATCAATCGGTAGAGCTGAAATCGAAAACATGGGTTACGATAATTTACAGCAACTTCTAGAAAGAATGCCTGTAGCAGGTAGCGGTACTTTCTCTACTCGTGGTAACAACCAAGATTCAACCGCTAACGGTTCAGCTGCAGTAAGCTTACGTGGCTTAGGAGCCGATGCAACACTGGTATTAATTAATGGTCGCCGTGTATCAATTAGTGCCTTTGCTGAAGGTATCACCAACTCATTTGTAGATATTAACAGTATTCCTGTTTCTGCTATTGAGCGTATCGACATACTAAAAGATGGCGCTTCAGCTATCTATGGCTCAGATGCAGTAGCGGGTGTAGTTAACGTTATCTTAAAGAAAGATATTGATGGTGTTGAGATTAACCTAGGCTATGGCGGTACGGATGGTCCAAATTATGAAGAAACAACAGCAAGCCTAGTTTGGGGTACAACAAGCGAAAAAAGTAGTGCATCTGTTATTATCGATTACTTTAAAAACACATCTCTTTCTTCTGATGAAATGGGCAGCCTTGGCACTGCAAACCAAGCACCTTATGGTGGTGAAGATTTCCGTTCATCTCGTGGTTTCCCAGGCTACTTTTATGTGGATGGCGTTAAAACAATCGACCCTGCCTGTCCTGCTGAAAATGCAACTTCAAGTGGTAGCTGTTTATTTGATTACGGCCCATATGGATATGTTGCCCCAGCATCTGAGCGTGTAGGCGCTATTTCACAATTTGAATACCGCTTTGATAACGGCATTACTGGCTTTTTAGAAATGGCTGTTCAGCATAACAGCTCTGTCGCTGCAGGTGCACCAACACCACTTGATGAAGATGCAGGCCTTACGGTACCCGCTAATCACCCAAACAATCCATTTGGTGAAGACATTCAAATTGGTCGTTACCGTACAGTAGATGCAGGCGCTCGCCAATGGGACATTGAGTCAGACACCTTACGCTTTGTTGCAGGGTTAAAAGGCGAAATAAACGATTGGAGCTGGGAGACAGCGGTACAAAAAGGTCGCAGTAAATCACTACAAACAGGCGATCGTACACAAGGCTGGGTACGCACCGATTTCTTACAACAAGAAATTGATGCCGGTAACTATAATCCATTCGGTGGCACATATAACGACCCAGCTGTAATTGACAGAATCACAACTAGCTTAGTGCGTCGCGGTGAGTCTCATATGACCTCTTTTGACGCTAACATTACAGGTGAAGCGTTTAGTTTTGGTGGCGAAGCTGTAATGATGGCCGCCGGTATTGAGTACCGTGAAGAAGATGTAAATGATATCCCTGATGATCAATTTCAACGTGGCTTAATATTTGGTACTGAATCAGTATCAGCTTCTGCTGATCGTGAACAATACGCTGCATATGTTGAGTTCTCAATCCCACTTGCTGAAAACCTCGAACTACAATTAGCCGGTCGTTACGATGATTATAGCGACTTTGGTACAACAACAAATCCAAAAATAGCTCTGCGCTGGGCACCGACTGATGAAGTAACGGTTCGTGGTTCTTGGGCGCAAGGCTTTAGAGCGCCTTCGTTAGCGCAAATAGGCTTAGGTCCATCACAAAAAAGCCAATTTTTTGTTGATACACAGCGCTGTGAACAAACAGGATTAGATTGCCAAGCACTTGATTACAACATTGAGTTCTCTGGTAACCCTGATTTACAAGCAGAAGAGTCAGAATCATGGAACGTGGGCGTTATCTGGGCACCAACAGCTGAGTTTGGTTTAAGTGTTGATGTATGGAGCATTACTCAAGATAATAAAATCGATGAAGAAGAATTTGGTCCTATTTATGCTGCAGAATGTGGTAACCAAAATAGTACCGTATGTGTTCGTTTAGCTCCTACAGGCGGAGCAAGCTTAGGCACAATACAAAAAATACACAGCACATTTAAAAATTTATCATCGCAAGAAGTGTCTGGTGTTGATGTTTCAGCAAACTATAACCACTCTCTTGATGACTTAGGTTTACTTAAATTTAATTTAGAGTGGGCATATCAAGATAAGTTTGAAAAAGATGGTCGTGATTACACGGGTGAATATGGCTACCCAGAGCATCGCTTTATTTTCTCAACCAACTGGGAAATTGGTGAGTTTAACACCAATGTAAATATCAGTTATGTAGGCGAATTTGAAGATACGCCTGATATCGACTTTGATGGCAATTTAGACTTTGATAGCAATACTTCACGTATGATTGACTCGCAAACGCTTGTTGATTTACAAACGTCGTACCGTATTACTGAATCAGCTAAAATATCTTTAGGTGTTAATAACTTATTTGATGAAGAGCCACCATTTGCAATTGGTGATGGCGATGGCGATTTATACGGTTATGCATCAGCTGTGCATAATCCTCGTGGCCGCTACTTGTACACTAAAGTAAGCTTTTCTTTCTAAATAAAAGACACAAAAAAACCGCCAATTGGCGGTTTTTTTATTTAAAACTAAGGGCTAAATTATAGCTCGCCTTCGTTTTCAGATAAGAACTTAGCAACGCCTTCAGGGCTTGCGTCCATACCTTTTTTACCTTCAGTCCAACCAGCAGGACATACTTCACCGTGTTCAGTGTGGAACGCTAGCGCGTCAACCATGCGAAGCATTTCGTCGATGTTACGACCTAGTGGTAAATCGTTCACTACTTGGTGACGTACATTGCCTTCTTCGTCGATTAAGAATGAACCACGAAATGCAACACCTGCTTCTGGATGCTCAACGTCATACGCTTTACAAATTTCGTGTTTAACATCTGCAACTAGTGCGTATTGAACTTTACCAATACCGCCGTCTGCAACAGCAGTGTTACGCCATGCGTTATGTGAGAATTGTGAATCGATAGAAACACCAATTACTTCTACGCCACGCTTTTGAAACTCTTCAAAACGCTTATCAAATGCAATAAGTTCAGAAGGACATACAAACGTGAAATCTAGTGGGTAAAAGAAGATAACTGCTTTTTTACCTTTAATTGTTTCATGAAGGTTATAGCTATCTACAATTTCACCGTTACCAAGAACAGCTGCAGCGGTAAAGTCTGGTGCCTGGCGGCCTACTAATACACCCATTTTATTCTCCAAATATTTTGAGTTTGTTTTCAATTGCTTTCGCAATGCTGGTACTTATATGGGCGCTAAAAATTAAAAACCAATAGCGAACACATATAATTAATTGGCATTCTAAAGTTATTCACTACAAAAGAACAATCGCATTTAACGATGTGAGCAATCGAAAATAACGAACACTTACAACTTGCACTAATCTGCTTGAATAATAGGTCTATTTTGAAGTGTAAATTGCGTTGTAATTAGATAGAACTTTTGACGTTACTGAAGAAAGCTTAATACATTAAATTGTTTAAAAATTCATATAATGCGGTATTAATTTTTACAGCTACAAAAAAACCTGCAAATGCAGGTTTCTCGTTTAAATTTAATCCATTATATCTGAGGGCATATCGCCTCGAATTTTTTGCCAAATCTCACCTGTTTGATGACCGTATTTACGCATCATCGAAATAGCACCATCGTGCTCTTTATTTTCTGCCAAGATTGTTAAATCTTTATAAAACTGACGAGCAAGTTCACGAGTTCCGGCATCAGAGAAGTAATGACAACCAATCTTTGAATAAAAGCCTCTAAAACCGTTGAGTATTAATACATAAATACGGTTATTACCCGCAACGGCTAATTCGTGATGAACTTTATAATCGTAGTCAGCAAATGCCTGCGCAGTGTCTTCTAGCTCATGACTTTGTGATAAAATTTCAATTACACGTTCAGGATTTAACTTAATTGCAGCACGTGTATAAATAGCACTGATATTAGTACGTGCAGATAAAAGCTGATCTGTCAGCTCTGGCATCTTGTCTTCATCTAAGCGCGCTAGTGTTTCAAGAATATTTAAGCCAGACGTCTCCCAAAAGTTATTTACTTTTGTTGGTTTACCATGCTGAATTGTTAACCAACCATCACGTGCTAAACGCTGTAATACTTCTCTCAAGGTCGTTCTTGTTACACCAATTAACTCTGAAAGTTCTCGCTCGGCAGGTAGAATTGAACCTGGAGGGAAATCGCCGTTCCAAATAGATTCAACTATATATTCTTCAGCAAATCCTGCTGGGCTTTTCGCTTTAAAAATTCTCATCCAGTTCCCACTCGAATTAATCAACACTCATCGTTTTACACGAATAACTGACTGATTGTACCAGACGAAGCATAACTAACAAGTAAAGTCAGATATATTAATAAGCAAATGAGTAGAAATTAAAGATTAATAAATAATAAAATTTAGGTTTTTCTAATATCGCTACAATGTATAAATATACAGAGCAATATTCATTGTAGGTACATTGTAATTATTGGTATTTTTATTTACACCATACTTAGCTGAATCAACTTAATACACATAAGTAAATTAAAAAGGAACACCTATGCAACAGAGCGTTCTAACAGCAACTTTAAAGAAGTGATTAGGCAATGCACCAATGTTGTATAAGTAAGCGATATAACTTAGCTTATGTATCAATGGGAACTAAGTAGAGCGCCATGTAACCTCTGCTGAGGCTGTATTGAGTAGTCAATAATTTCATCTTATAAAAAGCGACTTCGGTAGCTTTTTTTTCCTTTTTGTTGCCGCATACATTATCCTAGGTCATAATCTAACATCTTATTTAAACGCGGAATTTTTATGAACTGGCTTGCGCAATTACCCACCCAACGTACCCCGTGGCTTTTATTTACAGCTATCGTTTTTTTACTTGAAGTGACCGCCCTTTTCTTTCAATACCAAATGGGATTGGCGCCTTGCATAATGTGCATATATCAACGTACCGCTGTACTGGGTTTATTAGGTGCAGGCATTGTAGGTTCGACTAAACCACAGAGCAAAGCAGTTCGTATATTAGCGTATGTAATTTGGGGTGTATCGAGTGTTTGGGGATACCTTATAGCTCGCGAGCATATTGATATGCAAACCACCACAGACCCTTTTGCATTTAGCTGTGAGTTTGAACCAAACTTCCCATCGTTTATGCCGTTACACGAATGGATACCTAGCTTTTTTCAGGCGACCGGGGATTGTGGAAATATAGATTGGCAGTTTATTGGTTTGAGCATGCCTGCTTGGATGGAAATTATATTTGCGCTATTCTCAATCACTTTGTTTGCTTTAGTGATTAGCCGCTTAATAACAAAAAAATCGATTTAATATGTTTACCTTTTTTTCAAGCCAATTAGATGATCTTAAATACTTAAAAGTGCGCAAGCGCCAGGACGTAATAGCACTTTCGTTAAGTATGTTATCGCCAACTGATAAAGTGTTACTACGTATTATTAAATTAATATTACTAAGTCCACTATTTTTAATATTCACGGTATTTAAAGGTTGGATATTAATCCCGTTTTTGATACTTGGTGGGCTTTGCTATCCGCTATTAACAACACCTATTGAAATTAACTTTGCTAAAAAGCACTTAAGCGATGCATTAAAACAATTTAATCAGGGCGCATAGCGCCCTGATTATTACTTAATAGCTTTAAAGTGAAATTTTCCCCTCTAATTTAGCTAATAGTTTTTTACCAATTCCTTTAACTTGCGATAAATCACTGACGCTTTTAAATTCACCGTTTTCTTCACGATAATCCACAATTGCCTGCGCTTTTTTCTTACCTATACCCGGTAGCTTAGCAAGCATATCTGCATCAGCATTATTTATACTAATTGTCTCAACTTGAGGCATTTGCTTGGTTACTTCCGATAGTTGTGCATATACGGTAGTTGCAGGTAGTAAGCATAATAAGCTTATGATGAGTAAATTTTTTAACGTTTTCATTAAACTTGCCCTTATTCTTCTTTTCTTAATTTTGAGTATTGCTCAGGAAATCAATAAATAAGGAACTGTAAAGTTCATCACTTAAAGTGTACCTAAGCGCATTATCACTATGATCCGAAATCCTGAAAATGCAGCTGGTACAACAAGTGATTGCTTAACTAAAGTAAAGTTACCGTTTTTTGTCAAATTTAAGACACCTAAAAATTAATACTTCACGCTTGCAAATTTACTTACAAACCATTACTGTACATAAAAACAGTAATCTAATGGTTTTTACAAACCACGGTGCCAAGCAATTTTGCAGGAGAAATCATGGCTGTTGTTGTTAAATATGTTGTAGAACGAAACGGAGTCGAGCGTATGACGTTTACTACCAAAAAAGAAGCTGATGCTTATGACAAGATGCTCGATATAGCAGAATCACTTGAGCTAATGCTAGAAAAGGTAGACGTACCGCTTAGTGAGCAACAAATTGAATCACTTGCTTTAGAAATAGCGAAAAGCAAAGATGACTTTATGACTATATTAAAGGGCGGCAAAGATCCCGTTGTTGCCAAAGCGCCAACAAAAAGTAAAAAGTCAGATAATGTTGCATCAATTGAAGATAGCAACGATAAAAAAGCAAGTTAATTCGTAGATTGCCCTTTCCTCGGACGGGACAAACTAAATAAAAAAGGGAGCAACTAAGTTGCTCCCTTTTTTATTATACCAATTCACTTAATTAAGTGATCTATTTTGAGGGTAAAAAAACGTGTTGATAGCTAGGCAAAAAATTCGATATTTAGTTGTTCTAAATGATAATTTTTTAACGCCAGTAGCGACACATTAGCCCCGCAAAATGATTAAGTATTATTGCGGATTGGTATTAATTACTACTCATTCAAAAATGAGTAGTAATTGCTATTTAAAGCTCTTTTTCTACTTCATCAAATAAAGCGGTAATGTTTTGCTCTGGCTCTTTTGTAGCTAAGCTAACAACAACAATTGCGATACTAGATAAAATAAAGCCAGGTACTATTTCGTACATAAAGCTACTTAAGCTTTCACCATTAATAGTAAACGGACCATAAACCCAAACAAGCACTGTAAACGCACCTACTAACATACCCGATAACGCACCGGCAAAATTCATACGTTTCCAGTAAAGGCTGAACAGTACCAATGGACCGAAAGCAGCACCAAAGCCTGCCCATGCATTACTTACTAGGTCTAAAATAGAGCTATCTCTGTCGTAAGCTAAGTAAATAGCAAACATAGCCACTACGGCAACGCTAATTCGACCAACAGTAACTAATTCAAAGTCGCTAGCATCTTTACGTAAAAATGTTTTATATAAATCTTCAGTCAATGAACTTGAGCTTACTAGCAATTGCGATGAGATAGTACTCATGATAGCAGCCAAAATTGCAGCTAGTAAAAAGCCAGCAATAAGTGGGTGGAACAATAACTCAGAAAGAATTAGGAAAATCGTTTCAGGATCTTCAACTACAATATTATTTTCATAAGTATAAGCAGCACCAAATATACCAGTACCAACAGCACCAAGGGCAGCAACAATCATCCATGTCATACCAATACGGCGAGCTTTAGGCATATCCTTAACACTACGTACCGACATAAAACGAACGATGATATGTGGTTGACCAAAATAACCTAAACCCCATGCCATTGCAGAAATAATACCCAATGCAGAGCCTGCTCCAATCCAGTTAAGCATATCTGGATTTACACTATGTAAAGTAGATTCTAGAGGTTGTTCAAGTAAAGAGTATGCAACAGTAGGCACTAGAATCAGTGCGATGAACATAATACAACCTTGCACGAAATCAGTTAAGCTAACCGCTAAAAAACCACCAAACAAAGTGTATAAAACAACGACACCCGTTGTAATGTATAAACCCACTTCATAACTTAAACCAAATGAGCTTTCAAACAATTTTCCGCCGGCTACAACACCAGATGACGTGTAAAGAGTAAAGAAGACTATAATCACAACAGCTGATACAACACGTAATAAGTTTGACTTATCATTGAAGCGATTTGAGAAGTAATCTGGGATTGTTATAGAGTCATTTGCTTTTTCAGTGTACACACGTAATCTAGGTGCAACTAACAGATAATTTAACCAAGCACCAATCACCAAACCAATTGCTATCCATGTACTACTAAAACCAGTAACAAACATCGCACCAGGTAGGCCCATTAAAATCCAGCCACTCATGTCAGATGCACCTGCAGATAGTGCAGCAACACTTGGTGATAGATTTCGTCCACCTAACATGTAACCTGATACATCGCCAGTAGATTGCTTATATGCATATAGTCCGATACCTAACATTACAACAAAATATAATGCTAGTGAAATAATCATTCCTGTTTCCAAATTAGCCTCCGCATAATTATTAATAACAGGCTCTTGATCCGAATATTGACTCTTAAAATATTATAATAAAGACACTATTAGGATAAAAACCATTCTCGCTGACTATATCATGCCTAACAATAAAATCTCCAACTTGTTGCTTCCAGCTGATACAAAAATACTCATGTTGAATAATTTTAAAGCGAATTGGTAAAATATAATGAATTAAATAGAAGAAACACCTTAATTTATAATGATAATTTATTAATCATGCAAATATACGTAATGCTATTTTGAATCTTTTGCCATATATTATTACAATACCCAATTACATCACTCTTACGGAACTGTTTATGTATTTTTACGCTGCACGTCAACCGATTTTAGATAGAGATAAAAAACTTATCGGTTATGAGCTTTTATTTCGTGATGGCGTTGATAACGTATTTCCCGATATAGATGGTGACGAAGCAACAACACGACTTATAGAGGGTAGCCAGTTTAATTTTGGTTTAGAAGATTTAACTGACAATAAACCTGCCTATATAAACTTCACCCTAGAAACACTATCAAAGGGTTACCCTACACTACTAGGTAAAGACACTATAGTTGTAGAAATACTTGAAACTATCCAGCCTGGTAAGCGTTTATTAGCTATCGTTAAAGATTTAAAAGATAAAGGTTACACTATTGCTCTTGATGACTATATTCATCAACCTGTATGGCGTCATTTTTACCCATTTATTGATATTATTAAAATAGACTTTTTAGCATCCGATATAGATACAATAAAAACGGTTCTAAACGATTTAAAACCGCACTCACATATTAAGTTACTTGCCGAAAAAGTAGAAACCTATGAAATTTACCAACAAGCTTTAGAGCTTGGGTTTGATTATTTCCAAGGATTTTTCTTCTCAAAACCTGAAATGGTACAAAGTAAGGCTCTACCACCTTCAGAAATGGCATTAGCTGAATTACTTTACGAAACATCAAGTGTTGATATGGATCTTAAGAAAATCACTGATGTGTTTGAACGTGATGTAAACCTATCTTATAAATTACTTAGGTATTCAAATTCTGCCGCATTTGCAAGACGCGCAGAAATAAGTACCATTAAGCAAGCTCTTATAGTGCTTGGCGCCAATGAAATTAAAAAGCTATTGTCACTACTGTTTGCAGCACAAGTATCAGCAGACAAACCTGTAGAGCTAATTAGGCTATCGCTTACGCGCGCTCGATTTGCTGAATTGCTCGCTATATCCCATGGGCAGTTTAAAGATACCGGCATGGCATTTTTAACCGGTATGATGTCGCTAATGGATGCTATTTTAGATGAGAGTATGGAAAGCGTAATGAAAAAGCTTCCACTTTCTAATGATATAAAAGCAGCGCTATTAAACGATGAAGGCTTGCTAGCAAAATATTTAAACTTAGTTAAATACTACGAACAAGCAAACTGGTCAGCTGCAAACGAGCTAACGAAAGAGCTAAATCTAGGTGAAAAAGTTCCCGATGCTTATCATGAAGCGCTAGCTTGGGTTAATGAACAAATGCAGTTAGTAGTGAACGAAAAATAAACTACCTGAACTCTGGTTAAGATATTTACTAATATATTAAATCATAATGATATTTAAATTTATTTTTCTCTAGCCAGAGATTTTCAGTGAAAACAAGGCGAACTTACGCGTCAATAGTTAGCCTATTGCAAGTAAATTCAACGTAGTTAGCGCTGAAAATAACTGCTCGAGATAGATTTATTATCCAGAGTTCAGGTTAAATATATAAACAGCAAATAAAAACGCCAGCATTTAGCTGGCGTTTTTATGAGTGGCTTTTCAATTATAAACTTTCTAAAAAGTCTTCATCAAAATCAGCTGGCTCTTCTTTTATTGGTGGGTTGCCATCGTACAGCTCATAAATCTGACGCTGGAAGTAAATATCTTTTACAAATAAGTACGGATCAAGTGAATCATTTAATAACCCTTCTTGTGGGATTAATGATGCACGCGCCTCAACTGCTTTTAAAACAAACACTAGAATAGTTTGTGGAGTCGTTAGCGCAACTTCAGGTAATACAAAGTTGTCGACTACATCACCGGTCAGGTTACGTGCTGTTGTAGGACCCATGCCAGGTAGCATTAAATAAGCACCATCACCCACGCCCCATACACCTAACGTTTGTCCAAAGTCTTCATCTACAATTTCAAGACCAAGTGAACTGGCTACATCAAAAATACCAAAAATACCAACCGTAGAGTTAACTAAAAAACGCGCTAAGCTCACACTTGCATTACCCGGTTTACCTTGCAAACCCGCATTAATCATATCGACAGGTGCTGTAATATTACCTGTAAAATTAACAATACCGTTTCTTACCGGTACAGGCGTTACTTCAACATAACCTACAGCAACTGGGCGCAATAAATAAGCATCCAGTACATCCATATTAAAGTCGTATAACGGACGATTAATACTTTGCAGCGGATCTCTGTCATCTACTTTGCTTTGTGGTACTTGAGCACACCCGGCTAGTATCAATAAACATAAAAAAGTAAAACTGTGTTTTAACATCTAACGTCCTTAAGGTATTAATGTATCAATTTGAAGTTGGTAGTCACTTACACTTTCACGCTTTAACGACTCTGAATGACCTTCTAGCTCACCAGAACTTGGCATAACCGAGTCATCTATAGAAATACGCGCCGAAATAATAATATTTTCTGCACTAGATAAGTTAAGCCCTGCAACCATTGCACTACTATCACTCAACTCAACTGTAATTGGAAATGAATAATTAGCGAGTTTAACAGCAGCTAATGGCATTGGCGAACCACTTGCTGCTTTTGCAAATATAAACAAGATACCGTCTTTTGGCTGTTTATCTATAAGCTCTTTTGCAATGTCGACTGTAACTGCAATAGCACCCGTTGTAGTAACTGGCATAACAGAGCCTTCCGTTTGCATTTGCTTCTCTATATCAGCGATACGCTCAGAGATCATGCTATAACGAGAATCATTTTTTTCCATACTCGCAAGTAAAACTTCAAATGCAGCTTTGGCTTGAGGCCAATCTTTACGTTCATAAGCAATGAGTGCTAATAACGAAATTGCATCTAAATTGGTAGGCTCAACTTTTAGTACTTTTGAGAGCATACCTGCCGCACGAGTCATATTAGCTTCGCTACCTTCTAGTAATAAAACTTGGCTATAACTAATAAGTACCTGCATATTATCAGGATTCATACGAAGTGCTTTATCAAATGACTGCTGCGCCATGTCAAATTCATTAAGCGACATAGCAACTCGTCCAAGTAGCATCCAAGCAACTTCATCATCACCTGAGCGGCTAAGCTTTGTACGAAGTGCCAATGCAAAAGCCTGCAGCTCATTTTGGCTAAGCGGCTCACCTTTTTGCATTACAGCACGCTCGCCGTAATCAGCTAAATTATCCATTGCATCATGCCAAGCCGAAATTTGCTGCTGACTACCCGTTAAACCATAAAAAACACCTGTTAGAGCAAGAACAAATGCGCCACCAGTTAAAGCAAAAATACGATTATTACCTTTGCTGTTTAGTGATTTTTCTGGTGATAACTCATTCAATAAACGGCGTTTTAATTCAATAATTGATTCTGCATGATTTACGGTATCAATACGCTGATTGTCTAAATCGGTTTGTAAATCAACTAAACGCTGCTCATAAATGCTAATTAACTCAGCATTGGCGTTATGAGTAATTGTTTGAACGCGCTCTTTTTTTAAAAAAGGCAACATCACAAACCCAAGAGCAACCAGTGTGAGTAAAGCAAAACACGCCCACATTAAAATCATTTAACTTTGCTCCTGACGTTTATTTTGTTCAATTAGCTTAGCTAACAACATTTCGTCGTCACTGCTCCACGTTTGTTTTACTGATGCTTTTCGCTGGCGAATAACAATAAAACCAAAGCCGACTATGACAATTAATACAGGTAATACCCAAAGTACTAAAGTCGCTGGTGTAACTGGTGGGTCGTAATGAACAAAATAGCCAAAGCGGTCAATCATGTAATCAATCACTTCGTCTTTGCTCTTACCTTCTTTAACCAATACGAGTACTTTATCGCGCAAGTCTTTAGCAACCACAGCGTCAGAGTCCGCAATGTTTTGATTTTGACACTTAGGACAGCGCAGCTCTTTAGTTAGCTCTTCAAACAATATTGCTTGTTTGTTGTTATCAAATTGATAGCGATCTTGCTCTGCAAACGCACAGATGCTTACAAAAAGGCTAAGCGTAAGTAGTAACCATTTCATTATTTAAGCTCCTGCATAATTGGCGCAAATTTAGCACGCCATACTCGCGGGTTTATATCGCCCGTGTGATGCAATAAAATAGTGCCGTTTTTATCGACTAAAAATGTTTCAGGCGCACCTGAAACACCTAAATCCAACGACAAAGTACGATGTAAATCTAAGATATTAAATTGATATGGGTCACCCGCACGTTGCAGCATATCGCTCACTTCACTGCGAAGTGATTGCATATCAAAAGGGCCATCAAAGTCAGCATCGTAACCTTGTACGTAATAAAGCCCAATAATTTTAACGCCTTGCTCACGTAACTTAGTTAAATAACCAAGTTCAACTAAACATGTTGGGCACCAAGTACCCCATACATTTAGTAAGTAAACTTCGCCTTTTAAAGACTCGTTGGTCCACGGCTTAATATCTTGCATTAAATCAGGTAGATTAAATGCTGGCATTTCTTGACCTAACCGACCCGTTTGAATTTCACGAGGATTAGCAAAAAGGCCTTGGTATAAAAATACACATACAAAAGCAAATACTAAAAGCGGCGCAATAGCTAAAATTTTACGGTTCATAAAACATTCTCCGATGCAGCTCTACGCGCTGTTTTAGCTGATGTGCGGTAGCGTTTATCAAATAAAATCATAAATCCAGCTAGGGAAATAAGCACACCACCAATCCACATCCAACGAACAAACGGTTTATGATAAATGCGAAGTGACCATGCACCTTGGCTCAACTGCTCACCTAACGCTAAGTATAAATCACGTGTAAAGCCTGCATCTATGGCCGCCTCGGTCATAAACTGCATACCAATATCATACTTACGTTTTTCGGCATGTAAGCGTGTTACTAGCTCATTGTTTTTAAGCACCGATACAACACCCGCATGACCACTGTAGTTCGGCCCGCGAATAGTTTTAACACCATCAAAACGGTATTCATACTCGTTAAGCTGAACTGTATCGCCTTGCTTCATCGATACGTCACGCTCAACTGAATACGCCGATGTAAGCGTTACACCTACAATAACAAACGAAATACCAATATGCCCAAGCACCATAGCCCAGTAACTTACACCTAAGCGTTTTAAACCTTCTTTTAAGGTGCCATGCACTGCGGCTTTAGTGTAAATGTCGATCCCAGTTGATATTGCAATCCAAACCGCAAGCGTAGTGGCCAGTAGCGTAAGTGGTTTTACTAAATCGTAACTTGAAAACAACCAAGCACAGGTAATCACTACACTGGCTAATACGCCCATTAATATTTTGTTTTGTAAGAAAGCCCATTTATTTTGCTTCCAGCGTAAAAATGGTCCTATACCCATCAAAATAGCAAATGGTACTAAAATTATTGCAAACATCTTATTAAAAAATGGTTCGCCAATAGAAATACTGCCCAAGCCCATTTCTTTATGAACCATAGGTAATAACGTACCCAGCAATACGATTAATGTAGCAACTACTAAAAATATATTATTGAGCCATAACGCCACTTCGCGTGATACAAACTTGTATCGGCCTTCACTATGTACTTGCGATACACGCAGTGCATATAACGCTAAGCCACCACCTACAACGATGCCTAAAAAGGCGAGTATAAATAAGCCTCTATCAGGGTCTGTTGCAAAAGCATGCACCGATACAATAATACCCGAGCGCACAATAAAGGTGCCTAACAAGCTTAATGAAAATGCTGCGATAGCAAGTAGTACGGTCCACGATTTAAATACACCACGTTTTTCGGTTACGCTTAATGAGTGTAGTAATGCTGTAGCTACAAGCCATGGCATTAATGATGCGTTTTCGACTGGATCCCAAAACCACCAGCCGCCCCAGCCAAGCTCTGAATATGCCCACCAGCTACCAATTGTGATTCCTAGAGTTAAAAAGCCCCATGCAGTCATTGTCCACGGACGTGACCACTTAGCCCATGTGTTATCAAGCTTACCGGTTAACAACGCAGCAATAGCAAAAGAGAAAGCAACTGATAGCCCTACATAACCCATGTACAGTAATGGCGGGTGAATAATCATGCCCGGATCTTGAAGTAACGGATTTAAATCACGCCCTTCAACAGGGAAATAAGGGAGTAGGCGCTCAAACGGGCTTGAAAGTAGTAAGGTGTACATCATAAAACCTACACCTAAAAAACCAAGTACGCCCAATACGCGAGCACGTAGCACCCAAGGTAATGATTTAGAACGCGCAGCGACAGCGGCAGTCCAACCAGCTTGCATTACTAACCACAGTAAAATAGCGCCTTCATGGCCGCCCCATGTAGAGGTGATTTTGTAATACCAAGGCAGTGTACTACTTGAATGATATGCCACATATGATACGGTAAAATCATCCGTTACACTGGCGTAAATAAGTGCTGCAAAAGAGATTAAAACAAAAGCGAATTGCCCAATTGCTAAAGAGGGAGCTGCACGCATTAATCGAAGATTACCGGTATGCGCGCCCCAAAGAGGAAAAATACACAGTAAAACGCTTAGCACCATGGCAAGCGTTAAAGAAAAATAACCAATTTCTGGGATCATAGCTAATTACCACTATCTAAGTTGTATTTTGGTTTTTCGTGCTTAATACCTTTAACTGCCTCTGCAACTTCTGCTGGCATATATTCTTCGTCATGCTTTGCAAGTACTTCAAATGCTTCAATAACATTAGGTTCGATTAATACGCCCTGCGCTACAATGCCTTGCCCCTCACGAAACAAGTCTGGCAATATGCCTTGATAACGCACGGTCACTAATGGACCTGTATCAATTAGCTTAAAGCTTACTTGTAAGCTCTGTTCATTACGCTCAACCGTGCCTGGTACAACCATGCCACCAATACGTAGCTTTTGGCCAATGAATGGTTTTTCTTTATTAGGCCCTTTGCCATCAATAAGTTCGCTTGGCGTATAAAAAAGATTAATATTTTCTTGAAGTGCATAAAGCACTAAACCAATTGATCCACCAATACCAAACAGTACGGCAATAATTACCAATAGGCGCTTTTTACGTCTTGGATTCATGAGGCTTGTTCCTGTTTAGCTTTTTTAATTCGCGCTTCACGTATTATTTGTTGCTCAACTGAAGCCATAATACGTTTAGTATCTCTTAAAGAGTTCACTAAAATACCAAGTAAAATAAGAGCGCATGTACCAAAAGAAAGCCAGATATAGAACCCATAGCCTCCCATTGCAATAAAATCAGAAAAAGAGTCAAACTGCATAATTACCCCTTATTTAACAACAAACGCACCCACGGTCGGTGCTTTTCGCGTTGCAAAATTTCATTTTTAAGACGAATTAAAGTTACTGTTCCTACAAAAGCAGCAAAGGCTAAAATATTAACCATAAGTGGCCAAAACATACTTGGGTCTATTGCTTTGGTGTCTAGTTTTGTAATGCTTGCGCCTTGGTGTAGCGTATTCCACCACTCAACTGAGTAATGAATAATAGGTAAGTTGATTACGCCCACAATAGCTAAAATAGAAGCCGCACGCCCTGCTGACTTCTTATCTTCAAATGCATGATAAAGCGAAAGCACGCCAAGATATAAAAATAATAAAATAAGTTCCGACGTTAAACGCGCATCCCATACCCACCAAGCACCCCACATAGGTTTACCCCATGCAGCGCCAGTAATAAGCGCTATAGCTGTAATACAAGCACCAACAGGCGCTATAGCAATAACGGCAAGTTCGGCATTTCGTAGTTGCCATACAAGTGCAACAACAGCTGCAATAGCCATTGATGAGTAAGCGCCCATAGATAAAATGGCGGAAGGAACATGAATAAAAATGATACGGTAGCTGTCTTTTTGTTGGTAATCGGCAGGTGCAAAACCAAGCCCCCATACCCATCCAACAATCATACTAACTACAGTAACTACGGTAAAATAAGGCAGTAACGTATTGCATAACTGGTATGCACGCTCTGCTTTAGCATAGGGATGTAACCACTTCCACATTAACTTACACTCACTTTTAAAGCTGACGATATGGCAATTGGTGCGCTAATAATAGCAATAAGTAACATTGCACCAAGGATGGCAAGCTGCCCACTATAATCCAGCGACATAGAGCTGGTATCGATAGCCGACGTTGCAAAAATCAAAACAGGAATATACAAAGGCAGTACGAGTAAACTCATCAAAATACCCCCTTTTTGTAATCCTACAGTAAGCCCTGCGCCTATTGCGCCAATAAAGCTCAATAGTGGAGTGCCTAATAATAATGTTAAAACAGTCGCTGTTAACGCCGTACTTTCTAGGTTTAACAACAATGCAAATAGCGGCGTCATTAATACAAGCGGTAAACCTGTTACCACCCAGTGAGCAGCCACTTTAGCAAGTACGGTTAACGATAACGGGTAAGACGATGCAATTAACTGCTCCAATGAGCCATCATTAAAATCATCTCTAAACAGTTTATCCAAGCCCAGCATGGTAGAAAGTAATGCGGCAACCCAAATAATTCCCGGTGCCATTCTCGCTAGTAAACCAGGCTCAGGCCCGATTGCTAACGGAAATAATGAAATTACAATTAAGAAGAACAAAATAGGATTTACAATTTCAGCGCGCTGGCGAAACGCAAGTTTTACATCTTTGGTAAATACCGCACTAAATAGCAACCAATAAGAATGTTGACGAGTCATTAGTGACGATACTCCAGTGTAACCGTTTGCAAGTTACTAAAATGGGTCGTTAAGTCTTGGTGAGTCGTTAATAAAATAGCACCACCGCTTTGTAAGTGTTCAGTAAATCGGTGCTGCAAAAAAGCAACACCGCTTTTATCAAGCGCGGTAAATGGCTCATCAAGTACCCATAATTTAGAATCACTTAACCAAAGCCTAACCAAAGCTACACGTCTTTGTTGTCCAGCAGATAACATTCTAACCGGTACATCTTCAAGTCCAACAAGGCCAAGTTGCGCTAAAATGGGATACAAGTCAGGCTGGTTTATGTAGCCATTAATTTGTAACCAATGACGAACATTTTCAACGGCACTAAGCTGAGTATTTACACCTGTTTTGTGGCCTATAAAGAGTAGTTCTCTGGCATACTCTTCGTAATACTTAGATATAGGCTGTTCTTGAAATAAAACAGCTCCTTCATCAGGCACAGAAAAGCCTGCGATAATACGCAATAGCGATGTTTTACCAGCCCCATTAGGGCCCGCTAATTGCATGATTTGACCGCTATTAAGGCTAAAATTAAGATCCGCAAACAAACAACGATCTTGCTTGATGCAGGTGACGGACTTAATGTGTAACAAGATGACGATTCTCTCTGCCAAAAATTAGGCGTTAGTCTACCATAATGATAGGGTAATACGAATATTGCTTTAAAATCGATTCACTTAAAATAGAGAAAACTTGATTTAAAATAATGAATACGCCAACGCAAATAACATTATCTAATTCATTGGTTATCAATCAATCGACGAACCCTCAAACCAATGAGTTATCGCAATTACCTAATGAGGTACTTGCGGCTAAAAACATTCAATTTTCGAAAGACTCGATTACGCTTGATGTATTTATTGATAAACATTGGCAGACATTAAGACTTGGCACTACAAGCGCACCTCAAAATTTACAAAAAATAGCCAGTGCTAACATACAACTTAATCCCGATGGCAAACAGCTCAACATCACGCCAAACACTACAACCCTTACTTTAAATCAACCAGTACAATTACAGCGTTTATTAAATTATGTAAGCACGGGCACTGAGGTACAAAGCCAACCAATGGATTTACAAGTGGTTATGTCCCCTACCCCAAAATTAGTAATTGATAAACTTAACGCCAGTATTGCCATAAATAAAGACGTAGCGCAGTTACTTTTAACCGAGCAGCCTTTAAAAGTAGTTGTTAGTACTACTAACAAAGGCGCACAGCTTAATGTTATTAATCGCTTTGCAGATACAATTCATACGCAACCACTTAGCCAAACTAAACTTACTAAATTACTCGTGGCCTTATTACCTAGTGCGCAACTTCAAGCAACACCTAAACTAGCTATTTTGACCCATCCTCAAAAGTCAGGTTCGTTTACAACGCCTATTACTAATCAACAAGTTAGTGAACTACCCAATACCCCCATTAAGGTAAATTTAATAAATCAGGCTGATAAATTACTTATTAAAACCGATACTAATAATATAAAAGTGACGCTTAATAACTCATTTTCTAAACCGTTTAACGAGTTACTTTTAGCTCAAAAAAGCAGTGTCCCTGAAATACCTTTTTCTGCGTCCACTATTAAAGCAAGCCCACTGCTTACACCTAATAGCCCAATAAAATCGTGGCTACAAAATAGCTTTAGTGATTTAAAAACGCGAATTAATGATGCAGTTAAATATTTTGAAAGTAAGCCCTTTGCAGCAGCAAATAAATCTGAGTTAATGCCGCCGTCTGCATCATCTGCGATACAAAGGCCGAGCTTAGTTATGCAATTAACAGTATCACCGTTGAATAGAGTGAATATCACCCAAAATGTAAGTACTGCGTTAAATAGTAATACGAGCAATACTTTACCAGAGCACTTTTCAAGACTTCCGCCACTTGTACAATTAACTCAGCAAATAAAAGGAAGTGTTAGTGTTTGGCAATCATCTACAAATATAACAACAGCTAACACGCCAACGCCAACGCCAAATAATATTACTCAAAATGGAGTGGCGAGCGCTAAGCCAAGTAATTTAAACGCGAGTCAATTGAGTGCTCTGAATATTAGTACTAACAGTAAAGTTGATACGTTAATTAAGCCTACAAGTGAAATTGTTACTAAAGGGCAAATAACCTCTTCAGTGCAACCAGTAATAAACGGCAACAATCAAAACAGTGCAAACTCAGCCACGATTAAAAACATTCTCCCATTAGCAGAGCCGTTATCTAATATTGCCTCTCGTAGTCAAATGCTACAACCAATAGAAGCAAAGCTATTAAGCACATTATTAAAGCTTCCTGATACCACAATCCCTACGGATAGATTAGCTGGTAACAAACAGCTTTTAAGTAGTCAAATTACTGACATTACAAATAGAGCAACAAAAGACACGCCCGATTTAACTCGCTTAATTAACCAAGCATTTAATCGCATGGTCTCAAGTAATAATGTTAACCCTGCGACCATACAGCGTGAAGTATTAGCCACCTTACAACCATCTCAATTAACGGGTGATACACTACAAAGTAGCTTCACTAAAGGACTTGAACAAGTTGCAGTGAGTATTTTAGCAGCCCCTATAATTAGCCAATCAGTAACACCGATAAGCTTTAATAACCAAACTGGCTTAGATGCACTTTTACAAGTACTCATACCTACTTTTAAAACAGGAAACGCGGGAGCAAAAATACTTGAGCAACTGCAGCAAGCTCAAGTTCAAGCATTGGCTAGCGAAATCGTACAAGTTAAAAACACACTTACCCAAGTAAGTGTTTCAACACCAAGTCAACAACCAGACACAAACCCGCTTGCACAATTTTTATTACCAATGAAATTGCCGCCTGAGGCCGCCCAAACAGAAATAACATTGGGGCAATATAAAAAGCCAAGCGCAGATAAATTAGAAGATAAAAATGTATGGTTTGTCAGGCTAAACTTTGATTATGCACAGATTGGGCAATTACAGATTACCGCTGAGTTAATGGATAAAGCACTCGATTGCCAGCTATTAGCCTCAAGCCAAGAAGTAAGCGCAATTGCTCACCCTCACTTAGATAATTTAAGATCCAAACTAGCTAAGCATGGTTTACAGGTTGGAGAGCTCAACTTAAAGCGAGGCGATGCAAATAATCAGGCATTTTATAAATCTCATGCAATTATTAATATTAAGGTTTAGTAATGAGTGATACACCTATTAATAAGTCAGCCATTGGGCTTTTATACGAAGCTGGCAACACCCCCACTGTAAGCGTAAAAGGGTTTGGTGAGTTAGCTGACGAAATAATTGCAGCGGCAAAATTAAAAGGAATTATGATCCACGAAGATGCAGCGCTTGCTAAAACGTTGTCGCATTTAAGCTTAGGGGAAGAAATCCCTAAAGAGCTTTATTATGTAATTGCAGAGCTTATTGCGTTTTCGTATGTATTAAGAGGTCAATTTCCGCCAGGCTGGCAAGACTTTCAAGGTAAGTTAAATATTAAAGCGTGAGATTATTTACACGCTTATAACTAAAAAGGCGCTAAGCGCCTTTTTGTTTATGTAGTGAAAATAGTAATTCGGCTTCTGCTCGCGGTAATTCGCATTCGCGTATCACCTCATCGAGGTCCGCACCTAACTCAACCATTTTTACTGCACGAGAGTAAATTTTAGCATCAGGGTCATCGTATTTTTGCGCAGCTTGTTGTTGTATTAAATCTTGATTTTGTTGCTCAACCTCAAGCACTCGCTTACCAATACTTAAAAGCCCTGTTCTAAGCTCTGAAATTTCACTTCGCAAAATATGAGTTTGCTCTGAGCTATCTTTAAGCTGCTGTAATACAGCATTAACTTCATTCACTTGTTTGTTTTTTAATGCAATTATTAGCGCAAGCGATATAAGTCCTACCGCTAACGCTGATATAGCTATACTAAGTAACAGCATAATTTATTTGGTAAAGCTTATATATCGCTTAACTCATCCCATTCATCATCGCTGAGTAACTTGTTTAAATCGACTAAAATCAGTAGCTCATTATCACGATTACAAACGCCTTGAATAAACTTAGCACTTTCTTCAGTACCAACATTTGGTGCACTATCGATCTCAGAGCTGCGTAAATAAACGACTTCAGATACGCTGTCGGCTAAAATGCCGATAACTTGCTCTTCAGCTTCAATAATTAATATACGAGAATTATCGGTTGCATCAGCAGCTAACAAACCAAAACGTGCACGAGTATCAATAACAGTTACAACGTTACCGCGTAAGTTAATAATACCAATAACGTAAGAAGGTGCACCTGGTACAGGGGCTATCTCTGTATAACGAAGTATTTCTTGTACTTGCATTACATTTACGCCGTAGGTTTCTTCCTCTAGCTTAAACGTAACCCACTGTAAAATTTCATCATTATTATCTGCGTTTTTATTTGCTGACAGTAATTTATCTTGATTCATGCTATTACCCCGTAATGGTCGTTACTACTGACGGCTATCTAAGCCTTTCTCTAATAATATATTTAAATTATCTACATCTATTAAAGCACACATTTTTTCTTTTATAACACCAGCAAGCCATGGGCGCTTACTTTTATTTGTACGCCATTTTACATCTTCTTTACTCAATGTAATGTTATTTATCAACTTTTCAGCTAATAAGCCCCACTGGCTATCACCTAAGGTAATTAAATACTGATAATCTAAAGACGCCTCTAATTTATCATCATACTTTTCTGGCATTACCCAACGAGCAGTATCAACAACATTAAGCTTTTCTTCTCTGTTGAGCATAACGCCTTTAAACCACTTTGGCTTACCAAATAAATGATTTACTTCACCTAATTGATGTATACCGCCTAATGCTTTTAATGGCACAGCCAATGTTAAACCAGCAACTTCAAAAAATAATGCCTGAAATTCACCATCAAAATAGTCAGATTGGCTGGTGGTTATAATCTGTGGTTCTGGTTCTTCTGTAGTCGTACTTATCGACTCTATTACTTCATCGTCAATGGCTTTATTAACTTTTGCGGCTTCAAAAATCGGTTCAACTATTGGCTTAATTTCAGAATTAAGTAAATCTTGATCAAATATTTTTTCTGCCGCTTTTATCTGTTCTTTTGGTTTTAAATGAATATGTTCTTGCTGCGAGTCGTGTGGCATTTGCTCAAGTAATTTTGCGACTGGCTCAAGGTTATCTACAGGCTCGTCTTCACATAACAAAGCCCCTAGGTATTGTTTCATTACTTTTTCATTAGCAAATAATTGCTTACTCATTCATTAACCTTGTTCAATTAAATATTCTAGCAGTGCTTTATATGCGTATACACCACGCGAACGAGGACAATACTCTACAGGCACTTTTTGCGCAAAGCTTGCATCTCTAAATTTAGTATCTACCGGTATCACACCTGGCCAGACTTTATCACCATACGTACTTTGCAGTGTTTTATATGCTTCTAACGATGCTTTTGTTCGTTTATCATACATAGTAGGGATTATAGTATATTGATAATCTTTCGCTTGAGAGGTTTGCATTAATTCCATAGTGCGCATCATTCTATCAAGCCCTTTCAGTGCTAAAAATTCCGTTTGCACTGGCACTAAAATTCGCTCACTTGCTGCAAGCGCATTAACCATTAACACCCCTAAAACTGGGGGGCAATCTAAAATGGCATAATCGTAATGTTCACTGATTTTTGCAAGCGCTTTTTTTAGTATTAATCCCATACCTGTTTTATTACCCATGCTTCTATCAAGCGTGGCTATCGCCATTGTTGCAGGTAAAATATCTAGGTTTTCAAGTGTTGATGGACATAAAGCTTGAAGTATCTCTTCACTTTGCATGCTCGTGCCACGCGCAAAAATATCATATACACTGACTTCCAAATCTTCTGAGTCAATGCCAAAGTAATAAGTGAGTGATGCATGAGGGTCTGTATCAATAAGCAACACACGCTTACCCTGCAAAGCTAAAATACCAGCAAGGCTCACTGCTGTTGTTGTTTTACCAACACCACCTTTTTGATTTGCGACAGTCCAAATCTTCACATTACATCCTAATTACTGTTCATTGCGCGTTGTTATGCGAATACCACCATGAGGCAAACGAATTATTTTTATTGTATCGTCATCTGAAGGGAGCTCAATTTCAGGCTCTTCCGCTACTGGCTTAACAGCTTGTTCATCACCTTTAATGTCTTGTATTGATGGTAAACCATACTTAGAAAGTGCAATAACAACTTTACGATTTTCTGCTCGCCCTTGTTCTGTATCGTTACTTACAAAAGGTGAATATTGACCATAACCCTCTATCGCCATTCTGGCAGAGTTAATACCTAATGCTTCCAGCTCTACTAAAATAGATGTTGCTCTAGCAACCGAGAGTTCCCAATTTGAGCGAAATATTTCATTGCGAATACTTTCATCATCAGTATAGCCACGCACCCTAATATAGTTATCTACTGGAGCAATAATATCTTTAACAATTTTGACGACTTGCTTTGCCCTAGAGTGTGCAACTGAGCTACCACTTGAAAATAACATACCTGAGCTTAGCTCTATAATCAGCCAATCTTGATTAAGCTCTAAACTGGCTTCTCCATCACGAATTTCATCAATAAGCGCTGACTGCAGTTTAGTAAGTAAGCTATCAAGTGGTTTACCTAAATATTTCTGTTGTATGTTACTTGTATCACTTTGACCATCGAGTAACTCTGGACCTTGTTCTTCTTTTAAAATACTTTCACCATAAAGAACTTCTTGTTCAGGTGTCACTCTATCAGTCAATATTCCATTACCATTGACGCCCTCACCTTGCTGGGAGTGCTGGCGGGCAGATTTATCAAAAACGTGTTCAAGGGAGTCTGACAATATTTGAAATTGTTCTTCTTTGTTGATCGCTATCGCATACAGCACCACAAAAAAAGCAAACATAATGGTCATGTAATCGGCATACGATACAAGCCAACGCTCTGTATGTTGATTTTTTGGAGCAGAGTGACGAAGTCGTCGGCGTAGCATGTTATTCGTCCACTAAATTAGGACGCTCTACACGGTAGGCTTCAAGCTTTAATTCTATATTTACTGGGCTTTCGCCAACGCTTATCGCAATCACACCTTCGGCAAGCATTTCATGGTAAAGCATTTTTTGCTCTACACGCTGTTTTAACTTATTTGCCATAGGTAAAAACAATAAATTAGCTAAACCAACACCATAAATGGTCGCGATAAATGCCGTTGCAACGCCTGCACCAAGCATTTGTGGATCGGTAATAAACGACATTGCCTGTATTAAACCAAGCACAGCACCTAAAATACCAATGGTAGGACTGTAGCCCCCCATCGCTTCATAAACACATGCGGCTTCAAGCAAGCGATCGCGTTCTAGCAGTAAATCAATTTCAAGCGTGTCACGTATTTTTTGCTCTGAGCAGCCATCTACAAGCAAGCTTAAACCTTTTGCTGCATATGCATCTGGGTGAGCTAGCGCTTCGTTTTCAAGCGCTAAGTAACCTTCTTGACGTGCCTTATGAGACCATCGCTTAACTTGCTCTATTGCATCTTCAATATCATATTGTGGCGCAACAAAAACCCAAGAGCTCATATTTAGCATTTTTTTAAAGGTACTTGCTGATGTTTGTAACATAACAGCGCCAAGCGTGCCGCCTAATACAATAATAAGGGCAGGACCATTAAATAAAGCAGAAACAACGCCGCCTTCTAAAGAGTAACCTAGACCTATTGCACCCAGTGCTACAAATAGTCCAAATATTGAGAGTTTATCCACAACCTACCTCTCTCTTGATACGTGCTGCAACATCGCTTAATGCTAAGCTTTCACTCGAAAGCCCCGCATTAGCAATGGCTTGAGGCATTCCATAAACAACACAGCTTTTCTCATCCTGTGCCCAAATAGTTGCACCCGTTTGCTTTAACATTCTTGCACCGTCACGTCCATCAGCGCCCATGCCTGTTAAAACAATAGCAAGCACATCGCCTTGATACGTTTTTGCTGCACTGGCAAACGTTACATCTACACTCGGTTTATAACTTATTCTCTCGCTATGATCTTCAAATACGCGCAGTGTTCTATTTGCACCACGCCCTTCTACCATCATCTGCTGTCCGCCAGGCGCTAGATAAGCCGTTCCTGGTTGTAAGCGGTCACCTTGTTGCGCTTCTTTCACTTTTATTTGGCACAGACCATTTAAGCGTGCTGCGAAAGCAGGTGTAAAAGCCGCAGGCATATGCTGAATAAGTAAAATAGGGTGAGGGAAATTAGCTGGCAATTGAGTCAGTATAGTTTGTAGTGCAACAGGGCCACCTGTAGAAGTGCCAATAGCCACAAGCTGGTATTGCTTTCCACTTGCTCGCATTGAGGCAATATTTGAACCTGACGATGTTGTAGGGGCTGCTCTTTGAAAGCTTCTATCGGGTTGTTTTATCGAAGGCGTTAGTGTGTTTGTTCTTTGCGAAAGTGAGCTTGTTATCGGTTTAGTTGATATTACTGGCTTAGGTGGTGTTGCAGCCTTAAACGTTCGCGGTAAACGTCTTCGCCCTATATCTTTCACTTTATTTTGTAAAAGCTTTATAGCGTCTTCATTATTGCGAGCGATGTCTTCAAATTTTTTCGGTAAAAAATCCATTGCTCCAGCATCTAGCGCATCAAACGTTGCTGTTGCGCCATCACGTGTTAGTGATGAAAACATTAAGATAGGCGTTGGATTACTCGCCATTATCTCTTTAACTGCGCTAATACCATCAAGCACAGGCATTTCGACATCCATAGTGATCATATCTGGACGTAGCTGAGCTGCTTTTTCAACAGCTTCTCTGCCATTCACAGCAAAGCCTATAACTTGTATGTCGCTATCTTGCTCAAGAATTTCGCTTACCCTGCGGCGAAAAAAGCTTGAATCATCAACAACTAAAACTTTAACGGCCATTTAGCTCTCTTATTAAATTTATGCGTAGGTATATATTAAATATATACCTACTTTATTATTAGCCTGCGTAATGTTTTAACATGTTTGGAACGTCTAAAATCAGTGCAATGCCACCATCCGAAGTTATTGTAGCACCTGCCATACCTGGTGTTCCTTGAAGTAACGCATCAAGCGGCTTAATCACTACTTCTTCTTGGCCAATTAATGAGTCAACAACAAAACCAATTTGCTGCGTACCAATTTGCACAATAACTACATGGCCTTTTGCTTTTCGCTGTGAACGATCTGAGCCTTTAACTAACCAGTGCTCGAGGTAGAATAACGGTATTGCCTTTTTACGCACAATAATTGTTAATTGCCCATCAACCACATTTGTTTTCGTTAAATCTAAGTTGAATATTTCACTAACACCTGCAAGTGGTAACGCAAATGTTTGTGCGCCAACAATTACCATTAAGGTCGGTAATATGGCTAAGGTAAGTGGTACTTTTATCTCTAAAATAGTACCTACACCTAACTCAGATTGAATACTTACAGAGCCGTTTAATTGGGTGATTTTAGTTTTCACCACATCCATTCCAACACCACGACCTGAAATATCAGATATCTCTTCTTTTGTAGAAAAGCCAGGTGCAAAAATTAGGTTGTATGCTTCAGTGTCAGAAAGTCGACTCGCTTGATCGTGATCGAGCACGCCTTTACTAATTGCTATTTTTTTCAGTTTCTCAGCATCCATACCAGCGCCATCATCTTTAATGGTCAACAAAATATGGTCGCCTTCCTGAGACGCTGATAAAGTAACATTACCTGTTCTAGGCTTACCGGCAGCCTCACGAACAGCTGGCATTTCAATACCGTGGTCAACTGAGTTTCGAACTAAATGCACAAGCGGATCGGCTAGTGCTTCCACTAAGTTTTTATCTAAATCGGTTTCTTCACCTACAAGTTGTAAGTCAATGTCTTTGTTTAAGCTGCGTGCTAAATCGCGTACTACGCGAGGGAAACGACCAAATACCTTTTTAATTGGTTGCATTCGCGTTTGCATAACCGCGCCTTGAATATCAGCAGTCACTACATCTAAGTTAGAGATTGCTTTACCCATTGCTTCACTGTCTGAATTGGTCGCTAAACTAACCAAACGATTTCGCACAAGTACTAACTCACCAACCATATTCATAATTTGGTCAAGTCGTTTTGTATCTACGCGAACTGTCGTCTCTGCTGCTGGTGGCGCTGATTTTTTAGGCGTTGCTGGCGCTGCTTTAGCAACCGGTTTTTCTACCGGTTTAGAAGCGGGTGCTTTTACAGGTTCTGGTTTTTTTACAGGCACACTCGCTTTTGCAGCTGGTTTAGCTGGGATATTGGGCTGTTTCACAGCTGGAGTGCTTTCTATTGATTTAGGTGCAGTGCCTTTACCATGAAGTTCATCAAGAAGCGCTTCAAATTCATCATCACTAATTTCATCATCTGATGAATTAGCAGTATTTGACGCTGGTTTAGCTGGTTCTACAGGTGCTTTAACTACACTACTTTGCTCAGGTGCTTTACTCGCAACCTCACCAAAACTGCCAACTCCATGTAACTCGTCTAATAAGCTGTCAAATTCATCATCAGTAATATCACCATTAAAATCACTACTACTTGCTACTGGCTTTTCAACTGCAGGACCTTGTCCTTTACCGTGTAGTTCATCAAGTAAGTTTTCAAATTCATCTTCAGTGATTTCGTTTATTTCAGCATCACTAACCGAAGGAGTTCCGCTAAACATTTCATCAAATGCAAATGGATCTTCCTCATCAGCTATTGGCGTATCAACTACTTCATCAAGAGGTTGTTCAACGTCAGTTTCTGAAGCGACTCCGTTAAGCTCGGCTTCTGTTGGAGGTAGGCCCAAAATGTGGAGGGTTTGAAGTAACTCAGGATCTGCTGGTTCTGGCTTATCCCTATTTTGGATAGTCGCGAACATTTCATTAATGGTGTCGAGCGCTTGTAAAATAACATCCATTAACTCTGAATTGACCGTTCGCACGCCTTGACGTAGTAAATCAAATACGTTTTCAGCGCCGTGGCAAGCATCAACAAGTTCTGTCATAGCTAAAAAGCCTGCACCACCTTTTACAGTGTGAAAGCCTCTAAATATGGCATTTAGTAACTCGGTATCTTCTGGATTATTTTCCAGTTCAACTAACTGTTCAGATAAAAGCTCTAGGATTTCTCCTGCCTCTACAAGAAAGTCTTGTAAAATATCTTCATCGACTTCAAACATGCAGTTACTCTCCTCTTAGAAGCCCAAACTTGATAAAAGATCATCGACTTCATCTTGATCAGATACAACATCATTACGCGATTCTTTATCAATAATAGGGCCTTCAGGACCTGCTAAAGTTTGTGTGGCAACTGGTTCTTTTATTTTTTGTTGTTCTACTTTATTCGCTGTGTTGTCACTGTCATCTTGTTCAGCAAACGCTGTTAAAAGATGAAGTAAGCTTTCTTCTACTTCTCTAACAAGTTCTATAACACGGCGAATAACTTGACCTGTTAAGTCTTGATAGTCTTGAGCCATTAGTACATTTGTCATTAAGCTTTGAAGCTCATCCGTTTTATGATGAGAGTTATTCATAAACTTATCGATACTATGGCAAAGTTGTTTAAACTCACCAAGCTCAATCTCCCGGCTCATTAAACGATCCCATGTCGGTTTGATATGAGATATTTCATCTGCAAGTTGCTGAGCTATAGGTAAACTAGCCTCAACAGCATCCATTGTTTTATTAGCCGCATTTTCTGTCATTTCTATAACATAATTAAGCCGCTTTTTAGCATCTGGAATCGCATCTGTCGTTATGTTAGTTAAGCGAGTATCAAGCTCAAAGCTTTTAAGTGCTTCGTGCAGTTGACGAGTCAACTTCCCAACTTCAGCAAATAATTTAGACTGCTCTTGCGAAGCTGTCTCTAAAATCAACTGATTAGCTTTATCTTGCTCATCGTTTTCTAAATAAATGACGAGTTGACGAGCTTGTTCTAACGTTATTTGAGGCGCAGCTGGTGCTGACATAAGCCTCTCCCCCATCATTAGCCTAAGCGTTCAAATACTTTTTCTAATTTAGTTTTTAATGTTCCAGCCGTAAATGGCTTAACAATATAACCATTAACGCCAGCTTGCGCTGCAGCAATTATTTGTTCTTTTTTAGCTTCTGCCGTTACCATCAATACAGGGATATGTTTTAACTTATCATCTGCACGAATTGCTCTTAGAAGGTCAATACCTTGCATTCCCGGCATATTCCAATCTGTAACCACAAAATCAAATACTTGATTTTGTAACATAGGCAGAGCTGTAGACCCGTCATCAGCTTCTTGAACGTTAGTGAAACCTAAGTCACGTAATAGGTTTTTTATAATTCGTCTCATCGTTGAAAAATCATCAACTACAAGAATTTTCATGTTTTTATCCAAAACATCCCCCAGTGAGGTATTAACCTTAGTTTACTTACTACTAGTTTATCCAGTCATTGATTTTAGCTTTAAGCTTAATCATCGCCTGACCATGTATCTGACTTACACGCGATTCACTTACATCGAGTATATGTCCTATTTCTTTTAAATTCATTTCATCGTTATAGTATAAAGAAAGTACCATTGCATCACGCTCTGGTAATGACTTTATTGCATTTAGCAAAGACTCATTAAACCGATCATTTTTAACATTATTAAAAGGTTTGTCTAGCGCTAAATCTTGGCCTACGGGAGTAATAACATCCTCATCTACACCAAGGTCTTCTATACCTAATACTTTACTGGTATTAACATCATTTAAAATATGATGGTACTCATTGAGTGAAATTTCAAGTTTTTCAGCAACTTCTGTATCTGTTGGTTCGCGATTCAGACTGCTTTCGAGCCCAGTAATTGCTTCTGCAACTTGTCGGCTTTTACGGTGTACTGAACGAGGAGCCCAATCACCACGGCGCATTTCATCAAGCATAGCCCCGCGAATACGAATACCGGCGAAGGTTTCAAAGCTTGCGCCTTTTGTTGCATCAAAGTTTTTTGAAGCTTCTATTAAACCTATCATTCCTGATTGAATTAAATCATCAAGCTGAACGCTAGGTGGTAATCGAGCAATTAGATGACATGCCACTTTTTTAACAAGTGATGCATGTTTCTCAACAATCACATTTAAGTTTTGTGTTGATTGATATCCCATAGCTCTATTCACCAATGTTGTCATAATTAGCCGTTTACTAGTTTCTCAATGAAAAACTCTAAATGCCCAGATGGTTGATTTGGTATTGGCCATTTAACTGCTTTTGTCGCCAGCGCTTTAAACGCGAGAGCGGCTGGCGAACTTGGAAAGAGCTCAACAATCACCTTTTGGCGACGTGTTGCTTTGCGCATATTTTCGTCATAAGGAACCGTTGCTACTAGCTCCATTGAAACATCTAAAAAGCGATCGGTAACTTTAGATAGTTTTGCAAACAATTCAGTGCCTTCACGCATACTGCGGACCATATTGGCAACAATTTTGAACTTATAAACACCGTGCTCGCGGCTTAATACTTTAATAAGTGCGTAAGCATCGGTTATTGATGTTGGTTCATCGCACACTACAACCATTACATCTTGTGCTGCTCGTGAGAAGCTTAGCACCATGTCTGAAATACCAGCGGCTGTATCTACAATTAAAATATCAAATTCGGTATTCAATTCGCTAAATGCACGAATTAGCCCGGCATGCTCAGATGGCGATAATTCAACCATACTTTGCGAGCCCGATGTAGCAGGTACAATTTTAATACCAGCAGGCCCTTCAACTAAAATCTCGTCAAGCTCACATTCACCTGACAAAACGTGTGATAAATTGCGCTCTACACGTAAACCAAGCATCACATCACAGTTTGCTAAACCTAGGTCAGCATCCAGCACTAATACTCTATTACCTTGTTGCCCTAGTGCAATAGCGGTATTTAGAGAAACATTTGTTTTCCCCACCCCACCTTTACCACCGGTTACAGCGATAACTTTTACGCCGTTGTTATTGTTTTGACTCATTTTGCGCAGGCCGCTTGCTTGATCTAATACTGTGTTAATCATACATCCCTACTGTACTTGGCGCCACTGCTTGGTGCCTTGAATGTTGTGCTTTTGTTCTTTTTAAATATAACTGCTCAGCCTTTTTCACTAGTTTTTCAGCATTTGCAACACGAATATCTTCTGGCACTCGTTGACCGTTAGTAAGATACCCTATTGGAAGGCGATTTTGAATCGCAATACTAATAATCTCACCCAAACTTAATGATTCATCTAACTTAGTGAAAATACAACCACTTAACTGTACTTTTTTAAAGTGACGTACTGTTTCTTGTAATACATTAATTTGTGCCGTCGCGCTTAGTACTAAGTAGCTGCGAATATCCACACGTTGGTTACGCATTAACGTGTTTAACTGCTCAGTTAAACGTAAATCTCGCTGACTCATACCTGCTGTATCAATTAATACTAGACGTTTATTTCGTAAATGATATAAAACTTCAGCTAATTCATTAGCATCTTTAACTTGCTTTACACCACAACCAATAATACGGCCGTAAGTAGCAAGCTGTTCATAAGCACCAATTCTGTATGTATCAGTGGTTATTAAGGCCACTTTATCAGCGCCATATTTTTGTGCGCCTAAAGCTGCAAGCTTAGCAACTGTTGTTGTTTTACCAACACCTGTTGGACCCACTAACGCATATACACCACCTTGGCGAAGTATTTCATTATTGGTTGTTTGCATTTGATCTTCGACCATCGTTAACAACGCTTTCCAGCCTTGCTTACGAGATACATCATCAGGTACAAAACATGCCATTTGTTGCGCTACTTCTTTATCAATACCCATACCGACTAAGCGGTCAACCATGCAAGCGCGTGTTGGATCGCGACGCGCCATATCTTGCTGCATTAAGCCTGATACTTGATGCTCAAGTAATTGACGAATTGCGTTCATTTCTTCACGCATTGTTGTCATTTCTTCGCTTTCATTATTGGGTGTTTGTTGGCGAGCCGTTACTGGACTATCTAAATCATCAAAGTCGCTGTCTAAATCATCAAAACCTAAGCTATCCGCTTGAGTTTGTGGACGAACTGGCGCTGCATTTTCAGGAGCAAACATATTTTTAGTACGCTGTTCCATAACTGGTTCTTGATAGTTATCGGTAGTATCAATACCTGATTGTGAAAACATTGATGCAAGTTCAGGGGAGCGAGGACGCGGTGATTGGCGCTCTAACAAAGCCTGTAGGCTGTCAGCCACTTTTGCCTGCGGCTCTGGTTTGGCACGCTGAGGCTCTGGTTTTACAAAATTATGCATACTTTGCTGTGGTGCTTGAGCACGCGGCTCTGCAGTACGTTGTGGTTGCGCTGCTACTTTAGGGGCTGCTTTGTCATAATCAACTGCCGCTACAATTTCTACACCGTTAGCCAGCTTCTTATTTGACATAATAACCGCATCAACACCTAACTCATCTTTAACTTCTTTAAGTGCTGTGCGCATATCTTTAGCAAAAAAACGTTTAATTTTCATGATTCAACCCCTGTTAAAATCTTATTGTTGGCCTACAGAGCTAACAATCTTGATCTGTCTTTCGTCTGGTACCTCTTGATAAGACATCACTCTCAATCCTGGAATGGTGTACTTAACAAAACGAGATAACACAGTGCGTAACATTCCTGACGTTAGCAATATAGAAGGTTCACCGGCCATTTCTTGATTTTGATGCGCTTGTGTCAATGACACTTGAAGTCGCTCTGCAAGTCCAGGCTCAATACCGGCACCTTCATCGCCTGCATTTTGTAATGACTGATGCAACATCTGTTCCAACTCAGGTGCCAAGGTTATGACAGGGATTTCTGATGACATACCAACCGCATCTTGAACAATTAACCTACGCAGAGAAATACGCACTGCAGCCGTTAATACATCAGGGTCTTGGCTACGCGGACCATACTCAACAAGGGTTTGAACAATTGAGCGCATATCGCGAATAGCTACACCTTCATTCAATAAATTTTGCAGTACTTTTACAATTGCAGTTAATGGCAGCACATCAGGTACTAGTCCTTCTACTAAGCGAGGATGGCTTTTAGCAAGCATATCAAGCAGGTTTTGAACTTCTTCATGCCCTAGTAGCAACGCCGCACTGTTAGTTAATAACTGGCTAATATGAGTGGCGACTACCGTGGCTGAATCTACAACGGTATAACCTAGTGATTGCGCTTCATCTTTTTGATCAGGCTTGATCCATACTGCATCAAGGCCAAACGCAGGATCTTTAGTTTCAACCCCTTTAATAGGACCAAATACTTGCCCTGGGTTAATCGCTAGCTCGTCGCCATGTTTAAGTTCGCTTTCACCGGTTGAAACACCCATTAGCGTTATTCTGTAAGCATTTGGATCAAGCTCTAAATTATCGCGAATATGAACAGGTGGTACTAAAAAACCAAGTTCTTGAGAAAGCTTTTTACGTACACCTTTAATACGATTAAGTAGCTCACCACCTTGAGATTGATCTACCAACGGAATTAATCTGTAACCTACTTCTAGGCCAATTACGTCAACCTGCTGAACATCATCCCAACCAAGTTCTTTTTGCTCTTGTTTATTGGCAATACCTGTTGCAGCGCTTCCGCCACTGGCGGCTTCTTCGGCTTCTGCTGCAGCGGCTTTTAACTTAGTTTGCTGTGTGTAGTAAGCTAAATAACCCAATAACGCACCTAAACTTAAAAAAGCAAAATGCGGCATACCAGGCACTAAACCCATGATGATCAAAATACCTGAAGCAATAAAGAGTGATTTTTCGTTACCTAGTTGTTTCTTAAATTGATCACCCATATTGAGCGACTCATTTTGACGTGTTACAACAATCGCGGTACCAATTGAAAGCAGTAAAGAAGGGAGTTGAGCAACTAAGCCATCACCAATGGTAAGTAATGTATATACTTCCATTGCGTTGCCAAAACTCAAATTATGTTGAATCATACCGACAAATAAACCACCAACAATATTGATGATTAATATAACAATACCTGCAATGGCATCGCCTTTTACAAATTTACTCGCACCATCCATTGAGCCGTAAAAATCGGCTTCGCGAGTTACTTCCTCGCGGCGGTCACGCGCTTGCTCAGCACTGATAAAACCAGCGTTTAAATCGGCGTCGATTGCCATTTGTTTACCCGGCATTGCATCAAGGGTGAAACGTGCAGATACCTCAGAAATACGCCCAGCACCTTTGGTAATTACCACAAAGTTAATAATAATAAGGATTAAAAATACGACCAAACCAACTGCGTAGTTACCACCAATAACAACTGAGCCAAACGCTTCAATTACTTTACCGGCAGAATCACCACCATTATGACCTTCAAGTAATACAACTCGAGTGCTGGCAACGTTAAGCGCTAAACGCATAATCGTAGCGATTAGTAATACAGAGGGGAATATACCAAACTCAACCGGCTTCATCGTGTAAACAGTCACGAGTAAAACCACTAATGCGAGGGCAATATTAAACGAGAAAAGGATATCGAGTAAAAATGGCGGTAACGGTAAGATCACCATTCCCAAGGCTGCAAGCACAAGCAAAGGAGTACCTACCCCTTTGGCATAGTCTTTTTTGTCTCTGTTAAGTTGTTGTAATACCGCTTTAAAACTCATAATTCTACAATTTCAAAAAATTGACACTACGTAGAATTAGCAATAACTATTCCAAGTTACTAAGTTAACGGTTTAATACTTGTAGGCATCGGGGATTGGGAGCTTGTTATTGAGCTTAGTTGGACGTTTACCGCGCCCTTTATTAAAGCGCTTAAGCTGAAATACATACGCTAAAACTTGCGCTACTGCAGTAAATAGCTGATCGGGTATTTGCTCTCCTACTTCAGCCGTATGATAAAGCGCTCGGGTCAACATAGGGGATTCTAAAATAGGTACTTCATTCCCTATTGCTACTTTTCTAATTTGCATCGCCATTTCATCGATACCCTTAGCAAGCACTATTGGCGCTCCTGCGCGCTCTGTATCGTATTTTAATGCTACTGAGTAGTGAGTTGGGTTGGTAACAATAACATCAGCGTCAGGGACATCTTGCATCATACGATTTTGCGACATTTGCCTTTGTGTTTGCCTAATACGCGCTTTTATTTGTGGGTCACCTTCAGAGTTTTTATACTCATCTTTAATCTCTTGCATTGTCATTTTAAGTTGTTTGTTATGGTTATAACTTTGAAATGGTGCATCAATAGCCGCAATAATAATTAAAGTGCATGAAAGGCCTAAAAACATCCAGCCTAAAATCTCTAAGGCATGGATAATATTACCTGGTGCACTTTCTAAACTTAAATGCAGTATTTCATCAAAATAGGTATTAATTAAAAATATAGCAAAACTTGCAACCAAACCAAATTTTAAAAGTGACTTTACAAGCTCAATAGCCGCTTGCGGGCCAAACATACGTTTAAAGCCTTTCATTGGCGACATTTTACTTGCTTTAGGTGCAGCGGCTTCCCAGCTAAAATTAAAACCACCTAATAACGTATTACCAATAAATGCAGCCAAAACTATAATTAATACAAACATAGCCATAGGAAACATTAAAGCGTCTGCAACCTCTCCCCATACGGCAAACATTTTAGTGGTATCAAAGGCTTCGTTGCGATTTAAGCTAAGGGTTCGGCCCATTACATTGTATAAACCTTTGCCAATTTCTGGCCCATACATCAAAAGCGATATAGCCGAAAAAATAAGTACAAACATGGTGCCTAGCTCTTTTGAGCGCGCTATTTGGCCTTTCTTTTTAGATTCTTCAAGTTTTTTGGATGTGGGTTCTTCTGTTTTTTCTTGTCCTGAGTCTTCAGACATGACTTTCTCCTAAGGTGAGCAACCAACTAAAGTACACATTAGCTCAACCATTTTTAACCATTGAAACTCAAACTGAGTAACAAAGTTACCTAGTGTCGCCCAAATAATAATAAGTCCCGCTACCAAGGTAAACGGAAAACCAATAGAGAAAATATTTAATTGCGGTGCTGCACGCGTCATAATACCAAACGACATATTAATAACGAGCATCGCGGTAAGCGGCGCAAGTGAGAGTACAAGTGCTGTAGTAAACATCCAGCCACCCCAGGTCACTATGTCCCAGTAATGATCTACAGACCACCATGTGCCATCAATGGGTAGCACTTGAAAACTATGCACCACCATTTGAATCATCATTAAATGACCGTTAAAAGCAAAAAATAATAGGGTGGCCAAAATAAGGAAAAACTGGCCCACAGCAGGCACACTCGCGCCATTAGAAGGGTCAATAACCGAAGCAAAACCTAAACCGGTTTGCATCGCGAGTATTTGCCCTGCTAACACAAAGGTATTTAATAAAAGTATAGATGCAAAACCAATAGCAACACCAATCAGCATTTGTTGAATAACGACTAAAATCATCTCAAACGAAAATAAATTAGTGAATGTAGCTGGCGGCAGAACAGGAACTACAACAAAAGTTACAACAACCGATAAACCCATTTTTATACGTGTAGGAACATTTTTAGCCCCCAAACCAGCCATAATCATAATCATTGAGCTAATGCGTACCAGCGGCAACAAAAAATCGCTCAACCATTGAATAACGACAGCAAAGGGGTATTCCACGTTTAACCTGCAATTTCAGGAATAAGTAATACTAGGCGAGTAAAAAAGTCCATTAGCTCTTGAGTAAGCCAATGCCCACCCACAATAAGCGCACTAATGGTAATTAATAAACGAGGTAAAAAGCTCAATGTTTGTTCATTGATAGACGTTGCGGCCTGAAACACAGCAACAACTAAACCAATAATTAAGCCTGGGACTACAATTGCAGACACCAGCTTAATAACTAAAAAAAGAGCGTCACTTAGGATATCAACAAAAATTTCCGGTTCCATGTTGTACTCCTATTGTTGGGTCATGTTAATGCTTTGCATACTAAGTCCCTAAACCAAAGCTTTTGGCTAGAGTCCCCATCACTAAGCTCCAACCGTCTACAAGTACAAATAACATAATTTTAAACGGTAAGGACACAATCATGGGTGAAAGCATCATCATACCCATCGCCATTAATACCGAGGCGACCACTAAATCAACAATTAAAAATGGGATAAAAAACATAAACCCTATTATAAATGCGGTTTGCAATTCGCTGGTTACAAAGGCAGGTATAAGCACTATTAACGGTGTATCTTGTGGCGAATCTAGCTGATCATAACCGGCAATTTTAGCAAACGTTTCTAAATCCTTTAAACGCACTTGTGAAAGCATAAAGGCTTTCATTGGCTCTTTAGCCAGCTCTAAAGCTTGTACTGAAGTAACCTGCTCATTTAAGTAAGGTTCTATAGCTCGCTCGTTTACCTGCTGATAAATAGGCGACATTATAAAAATACTTAGAAAAAGCGACATCCCTAATAACACTTGGTTTGACGGTGTTTGCTGTAAGCCAATTGCTTGGCGCAAAATGGCGAGTACAACAATTATTCGTGTAAAGGAGGTCATCATAATTATGGCAGCCGGTATAAAACTCAGCGCCGTCATAATTGCTAAAACTTGTAACGTTACTGAGTAATCCTGTGTGCCATCAGCGTTTGTTGTAATAGTAAGCGCATCAATTCCTTCTGCGCTTACACTTGGTACAAACACCATGGCAAAAATAATAAGCAGCCACTTTGTCATAGGTTTAATTCTTTTTATTTTGGTTTGATTGCGGGTTTAAAAGTTTACCAAATCGTTTAGCGAGTTCAGGTAGTTCTTTTTCACTTAATGGGGTTTCTAACTTGTGTAAGTAATTAATACTGTGGGGAGTTACACCAAGTAAATGCTGAGCATTATCTATCTCAACAACCATTAAACGCTCGCGAGAACCCAAAGGTAGACTTCTGACTACTTTAAATTCATCGCTGTTTGCTAAATTTGGATTAAGCTTTTTAACAAAAAATGCCAGCACAATAATTAGTACTAGCACCATTACAAGCGACAGCACCATAGAGAGTATATCTCCAGTAGGTGTTGCCACATCTGCTTTTGAAAAAACGGAACTCGTTAAAGCAACTAATAAGCTCATCGTAGTTTTTTGATCCGCTCTACTTGGCTTATCACGTCAGTTAAGCGAATACCAAACTTGTCGTTTACTACAACTACTTCACCATGGGCTATCAAAGTACCGTTAACTAGCACGTCTAGCGGCTCGCCCGCAACACGGTCAAGCTCAACAACAGAGCCTTGGTTAAGTTGCAATAAGTTACGAATATTAATTTTAGAGCGTCCTACTTCCATTGAAATAGTAACGGGGATATCTAAAATAGTGTCGAGTTTTCGTTTTTCATCGCCACTCATTTCGTGTTTTGAATCACTTAACTCATCAAGCTCTGCAACATGTGCTTCGCTACTATCATCTGGAGCTTCGGCTTCTGCTAATGCTGCTGCCCATTCATCCATTGTGTCTTGATCATCGCTCATACTTTTAACCTTTTAATCAATTACCAGTCTAAGTCTACACCGTCAGAGAGGTGTAAATCATCTTCTAGTTCTGCTAATTCTGCATCTGAGTCAATTTTCTTGCCGCCTTTGGTAAATACATGCAGCTCAGATTTAACTGAATCAGGTCGTTTAATTTTTTCACTAATTTGAAGCGCAACATTATCGCGAGAGCGACCCATTTTGGCTCTAAATGTAGGTAGTTCTTCAACAAATACGGTTATATGCTCAGGCATTTCAACCGGAATAATATCACCGGCTTTGAGTTCCATAATTTGTTTTAAGGTTAAATCAACTTCAAGCAACTGAGTTGATATTTCAACCTCTACATCCATTATTTCATCGCGAAGCGCTTTGCTCCAACGCAAATCAGTATCTTCAGTATCAGACTGAACACCCGCATCTAACAGCTCTCGAATTGGCTCAAGCATTGAATACGGAAGTGCAATATGAAAATCGCCGCCGCCGCCATCGAGCTCAATATGGAAAGAACTAATAACCACAACCTCAGTTGGGCTTACAATATTAGCCATAGCTGGGTTTACTTCAGAATCGAGATATTCAAACGATACATCCATAACCGGTGCCCAAGCTTCTTTATAATCTTCAAAGATTATTTTAAGGAGCATTTGTACAATTCGGCGCTCTGTTGGAGTAAATTCTCGGCCTTCTATTTTTGCATGATAACGCCCGTCACCACCAAAAAAGTTATCTACCAATATAAACACAAGTCGTGCTTCCATGGTAATCAGGCCAGTGCCTTTTAAAGGTCTAAAACGCACCATATTTAAACTGGTTGGAACAAATAAAGTATGAATATACTCGCCAAACTTAATCATTTGCACGCCGTTAATAGACACCTCTGCGGTGCGGCGCATCATGTTAAATAGGCTAATTCGCATATGACGAGCAAAGCGTTCATTAACAATTTCCAGCGTCGGCATACGACCACGCACGATCCGATCTTGCGAAGAAAAATCGTACTGAAGCGTACTTCCCCCGCCATCTTCACCTTCGTGTATATCTTCCTCTTCAACGTCATCAACGCCATGTAATAGCGCATCAATTTCGTCTTGGGATAATAAATCGCTCACGCTAACCCCTTATTGCATCACAAAGCCGGTAAACAATACCCGCTCAATTACTTTGCTGCCTTCAACATCCATTAAGGCTTTTTGTACCTTTTCAAGTGCAGAAAAACGAAGTGTTTCTTTACCAGAGCTCGTACTTAACTCATCAGCAGTTGTAGTAGAAAACACGCTTAGTAGCGTCCCTTCTATTAGTGGAATGTGTTTTTTGGCTGTTTCTTCATTTACTTCGCCACGTACTAGTAACTGTACTTTAATTTGCACAATTCTGTCGCGACTTGAACCGGGCACGTTAAATACAAATGGGCGTGGCATTGACACATATAAAGCACTGCCTATTTCAGCTGAATCACCAACTGCAGCAGAAGGTGCATCTGCTGACATCGCAGTCTCTTCATCTAAGGTTTCAACTGGCGCATCCGAACCCGACATAAAAAAGTAACCTGCAGCACCGCCTACAATAAGTAGTACAGCTACTATGATTATTATTAGTTTCTTTTTACTTTTACCGGTTTCTTCAATTTCTAAACTTGTTTCTTCAGCCATCATGATTCCTTTAATCGCAAAGGTACTTGCTTGTTTTAGTTATTATAATAGCAGCACTTAGGCATAGTAATCTATTGATGATGAAGTTTGTTGTCGAGAACTTTGTGCAGTGTTATTTGCTTGCTCGTCGTTTTCATCATTAACTGACTTATTATTAGCCAAATTACCTTGGGGTCCACTCTCACTTTGCTCAGCAGTTTCGCCACCTGATTGCCCATAAGAAATAGTGCTTTCACCAAGCTCTAATCCTTGTTGCGCTAACATTTCACGTAAGCGCGGCATTGATTGTTCAAGTGCTTCTTTGGCTTGCTGGTTTTGTACTACAAAGTTTATATGCGCTTGTTCTGCATCGCTACGAATACGTATTTGCATACTGCCCATTTCGGGAGGATCTAGGCGAATTTCTGCTTCTTTGTTATTAATGCTCAGCATTGAGCTAACGCGCTCTTGCAGTAATTTAGCTGCATCACTTTTAACAATATTAATTGCCTGCATTACACCAGGATCAATACTTACTTGCTTAACTTGCGATGTACTTTGTAATTGTTGAGTTTGTATTATTTGGGTATCAAGTAAGCTCTGCTCGTAACTTAATGAGTCGTATTGGCTTAATGTGCTCACTTGCTGAGTATTTAAAGCAGCTGTAATTTGCGTAAATACTTGTGCCACGCGTACAGGAGTTTGTTCTGCAGTTATTTTTTTAAGGGCATCTTTTTGTAATTCTTCAAGTGATTTTAATAAATCATCACGCTTAGTTGAGGTTGTTACGGCTTTATTTAAATCAGCCTCTTCGTTTGTTGATGTCTTTAAGCTTAACTTTTGTGGATTATATACTGTGTTAGGAGTCTCTGACGCTACAAACGTTTTTGAGTCTGCCTTAGCGGTATCGGCAAGTCCTATTTCAATTGAAGCTTTTAATTCATTAACTGTTTGCTTAAGCACTGCTAATTGCTCGCCTTTAGGCTGCTCTGTTTTAATATAAGCGTTTAATTGCGTTAATAAGCTTTGTTTTTCAGTTGTATTAAGTGAATTGATTTCTGCGCTAAAAGAGTGTTTAGCTACGCTACCCTGTGCTTCTTCATTATCAGTAATAAATTGCGCAAGCATTTGCTTAAGATTTGAAGTGCTACTAGTTGCGTTACTGGTTGAATCAGTATTTTCTAATACCTTAATTTGCGCGTTAAGTTGTGAGCGCTGCTCCAGCGTTAAACTAGCAATAACATCATTAGCTTTAATTAAGCTCTCATCTTTAGTCATTAACGTATCTATTGCTGCATTATTATCAGCTTCAGTTGCGGCTGAAGAAGACTGAGTAACGCCCGCTTTGTCGGTGAGTGTTGGCAAAACTATATTATTTTCATCAGCAGACTTATTTTGTCCTATTTGCTCTCTAGAACTCATTGAGGTTGAGACAACTTCAGGTTTTTCTAATATAGGGCCAATGCTGTCATCGGGCTTTTTATTTATAGAATTTAATGGCCCTTCAATAGCTTCAGCAACACCACTTTTCCGATGCTTGCCTTCATTTAATGGTAATGAATTCAAAGATGGTGAGCTAAAGTTATCGCTTTTTGAATCAGTTAATTTAGCCGTTTTAGAGTCTACATTAGTGGCAATTGGATTTTGCACTACACTGGCTGTATTCGCTTCTTTAGCCGATACTTCATCACTTGTATTAGTGGATGCAATTATTGGTGTGCTTTGTAATTCTGAATTCTCTATTTCTGTGTTTTCTATTTCGGTATTCTCTGCTTGTGTAGCTTCTAGCTCTGCATTTTCTGATTCTAAACTGTTAGTTGCATCGAACGGCTTATTGACCGAAGTGCTCATTGCTTGTGCTGAATTAATTTGATCAAGCATCTCAACAGACACAAAAGTAACTTCATCTGTTGTTACTTCATCTAGCTTTACGCTCAGATTTTCATTTTCTTCTGGCTGTTTATGCTTAGGTATGGCAATAGAGTTTTCGGCATCGGGATTTTTATTGCCTTTAAGCAAAGGCTCCATAGAGTTATGCGCTTCGTTTAGCTTACTTAAAAATTCATCGCCTAAATTTTCTCCGCCATTAGCTAAGCTATTGTCTTTAAAAGCTAACAGTGAATCTTTTTCAGAAGAAACTAAAAACGAAATGTTATTCATCGCCATAAATCACCTAATACCATTACGGCAATATGCCACCGCATACCGCCAAAAGTTGAATTCCACTAAGTAATAAAGCAATTAACGTGCCTGAATTACAAAGCTTTACGACGTTGAAAAAACTGATTAGCTGAAAATTCATCTAACATTTTTTGCTCATTTTTTGCCATTAACGCATTTGCTTTGAGTTTTTGATTTTCGATTAATTTGGCGACTGCTTTAGCTTTAATTTGCTGCTTAAGCCACAGCGTTTTACGTTGAGTAACTACTTGTTTAGCGGTATTTACGGTACTTGCTTGTTGGCGAATTGCCTCTTCAATTTTAGCTATAAAAGCATGGTACTGCCCAAACCCTGCACTAGATAAACCCGACTTACCTTTTAGGTGTAACTGCTGAGAGTATTCAAGTCTAAAATTGTTTAAACCTTGTAGTTTTTGTTGGTTTGCTTGCAAGTTTTGATTGGCTTGTAAGTAACTCATGCGCAAATTTTCTTCTTTATCATTTTCAATTTTGAGCAATAAATCGAGTTTGTTTTTAGCCATTATGCTTGTCCTAATAACTGAGCAAGTCCTTGCAGACCATCATCGTAACTAATGACATCTCGCATACCTTGTTGTAAAAATGCATTCACTCTTGGCATCATATTTATAGCTTGGTCGAGCATTTGATCGGTCCCTTTTTGATAAGCGCCTAAAGTAATCATGTCTTTGTTTTGTTGATACATTGAATACACTTGTTTAAGCACTCGGGCTTGTTGCATATGCGGCTCAGAAACAACTTGAGGCATAACACGCGAAATCGACTTTTCAATATCTATAGCGGGATAGTGCCCACTGTCAGCTAAATCACGCGATAGTACAATGTGTCCATCTAATATAGCTCGCGCTGCATCAGCAATAGGGTCTTGCATATCATCGCCTTCACTCAACACCGTAAAAAAGCCAGTAATTGAACCTTGCCCTTCACCGCCATTACCAGCACGCTCCACCAGCGCAGGTAATTTAGCAAACACCGAAGGCGGATAACCCTTTGTAGCGGGCGGCTCGCCAACAGCAAGTGCAATTTCACGTTGTGCCATTGCATAACGCGTTACCGAATCGAGTAACAATAATACGTTTAAACCCTGATCTCTAAAATACTCTGCAATAGTTACGGCGCTCTCACAGCCTTTTAAACGCATAAGTGGTGATGAATCAGCAGGCGCTGCGACAACAACTGAGCGTTTGCGCCCTTCTACACCGAGTATTTCTTCAATAAATTCTTTTACTTCGCGGCCACGCTCCCCGACTAAGCCAACAACAATGACATCAGCTTCGCTACCTCGGGTCATCATACCGAGAAGTACTGATTTACCCACACCAGAGCCTGCAAACAAGCCCATACGCTGGCCTTGCCCTACTGTGATAACCGAGTTAATAGCACGCACACCTACATCCATAGGCTTAGTGATTGGTCTTCTTGAAAGCGGGTTTATAGTATTTTGCGCAAACTTTAAATGATGCTCAGCATTAATTTTACCCAAGCCATCTAGCGGTCGCCCTAAACCATCCACCACGCGGCCTAATAAACTCATCCCTACAGGTAAACCTAAATTATTTACTTGAGGAATAACACGCGCACCAGGTAATACACCAGAGATGTGGTCGTTAGGCATTAAGTACAAAGTTTGATCGTTAAAACCGACTATTTCGGCGTCTACAAAGCCGTTCATAGTTTCTATTTTACATTGGCTACCAACGGGTGCACGTAAACCTCTAGCCTCAAGGGTAAGGCCAACAACACGCGTTAAAATACCTGCCACAGCAGGCGCCGGGGTTTTAATATGTTGTTGATATTGAGATAAGCGTTCGCTTAAAGGTGCACGTTGAGTTGACATAACACGCCAATAAAATAGTTAGATACCACTATTATGCAAAAAACTATCCAACGTTTCTTTGACACGTGTTTTAAGGGTCATGTCGAGTGACGATTGCGCTGTTTTAACTTCACAGCCACCGCGCTCAAGAGTGGGCTCTGCCATTAATTGCCAGTTATTATCAATAATGGTTTGTTCGCCGTAGCTCTCTTTTATGAGTTCTAAATCTTCGGGGTTTAAATGGATTCGTACTTTTTCTTGCTCCGCATTAAGTGAATCAATACTTTGCTTTAAAGTATGTAAAATCACTTCAGGCGATGTTTTTACTTCTTGATAAATAACAGCTTCCGCCAACATGCTAGCAAGTTGTACTAATTGCTTTTCAGCTTGTTCGTCCACTTTATCTAGCGGTGCAGTTAGCCCCTCTAAAATGGCTTTTAAACTTGTTAACTGCTCTTCAATTAATGGTTTTACATCTTCAAGACCTTGTGTTTTACCTTGTTCTAAGCCTTCTTTGTAGCCTGCTTCTTTACCTTCGCCAACGCCTTTTTCAAAACCGTCTATGTAGCCTTGCTCATGACCTTGCTTAAGGCCTTCTTCGTACGCGTCTTGTCTAATGCGTTCAAGCTCAACCATGGTAAGCGCAGGGAGCTCTGGTTCTTGTGGCTCATCAATAGGCATTTCTTCGGCTAATTCTTTTTTGTACAACTCACTAAGCGGTGTGCCGTAAGCCGTAGAGCGATTGCCAAAGCTGCTCTCATCTGGTGCTACATCTGGAATAGCCCAGTTTTTTAATAATTCATCTGCTTCATCAGCCCGAAGTGTGCGTCCTTTGAGTTTGCTCATAGTTTACAGGAACTCCTCGCCACCGCCGCCGCCCAGCTGAATTTCACCTGAGTCAGATAAACGACGCGCTGTTGATAAAATCTCTTTTTGCGCCGCTTCTACTTCGCTTATACGTACCGGTGCCATAGCCTCTAAATCATCAGCAAGCATTTCGGCTGCACGCTTAGACATATTGCCCAGTATTTTGTCTTTAAGCGCATCGTCGGTGCCCTTAATTGCTTTCATTAATACGTCTTGTTGTACTTCTCGTAGGATTGCTTGAATACCACGGTCTTCAACATCCATTAAGTTTTCAAACACAAACATAAGATCTTGAATTTGCTGCGACATCTCTTCGTCATGTTCACGAATAGAGTCCATTAACTGCCCTTCTACGTTGGTATCTAGGTAGTTCATAATATCTGCAGCTGCTTTTAAGCCACCCATTTTAGCGGCTTGTGCACCTGCTTGGCCGGCAAATTGTTTTTCCATAATTTCGTTTAGCTCTTGCAGTGCTGCCGGCTGAACTTCTTCGAGGTTTGCAATACGCATGGTTAAATCTAAGCGCACTTTTTCAGGGAACTGAGCAATAATCTCAGCAGACTGCTCTGGCTCTAAGTACGATAATACAATGGTTTGAATTTGTGGATGCTCATTACGAATAATGTTTGCTACCTGCTTAGAGTCCATCCATTTTAATGAATCCAAGCCTTTAGCGCCTGAGCCCATAACAATTTGGTCAATAAGGCTAGCGGCTTTGTCTTCACCAAGTGCTGCTGTAAGCGCTTTTTTAATAAAGTCTTCTGACTGAAAACCAATGGTACTAAAGCTTTGAATTTGTTCTATAAACAAGTTGTGTACAGCGCTAATCTTAGCTTGTGATAAGTCCTGTAACCCAGCCATCGCCATACCCACTTTTTGCACCTGTTTAGGTTCTAAGTGTTTAAGGATTTGCGCGGCATCTTCTTCTGATAAACTCAAAAGTAATATAGCGGCTTTATCTACCCCATCTAGCTTATCAACATCAAAGGCTGGCGGGAGTTGTTTTTGTTCTTGATCAGTCATCTTCTGTTAACCACGCTTTGACTACTTGTGATGATAGTTCTGGTTCGTTAGCTACAAGGGCACGAATTGCTTTAAGTAAATCTTCGTCGCCATGTAAATCCGGTAACTGCAGTGTACCATCACTTGAGAAACCAACCGAAGCAGAATCAAAGTCTTTATTTAGCATATCAAGCGTGTTGTCGCCAATATCTACGCCTGAACTTAATGCATCTTCGTCGTATTCTTCTAGTGTATCGTCTGGGTAAATTAAGCGTTTAAGCATTGGTTTTACTACTGCCATTATCAATACAATGATAACTAAGGCGCCTAATACAAGGCGGGCTATTTTCATAAACCAGTCTTGTTCCCACAGTGGCACTTCTATTGCTAAATTTGTTTCTTCACGTACAAACGGCACTGTTACGACTTCAAGTGCATCACCACGTTGCATATCAAAACCTACACCACCTTGTAGTAAGCGACGAATATTTGACAATGCCTCTACCGAGCGTGGAGTCATGGTTGTTTCACCGTTTTCTCCCACTTTAGCAATGTAGTCAACAGCAACTGATACGCTTATTCTACGTATTACACCACTTTGCTGGCGCTTATGAGAAATTGTAGTGTCGAGTTCATAATTACGCGTTGCTTCTTTGTGGCTGCGTGTTGGTGATGTAGCTGTGCCTGCACCACCTTGCCCCGCAACCTCAGGAATGTTCGAGTTTAACGGTGGCTGATTTGTAAGCGCACCTGGAATACCAACAGCTAGGCCGCCAATGTTATTTTCTTCAAATGTGGTTTCGCTTCTAACCGCTGGTAGGTCTGGGTTATAACGCTTTTGAGTTTCCTCAATCGAGCTAAAGTCCATACTCAAATCAACTTGAGCTGTATAGTTTGCAAGTCCAACAACCGGTATTAAAATACTGTCTATTTTTTCAAGGTACTCTTGTTCGCGCTTACGTTCTAAATCGTATTCTTTACGAGAGCGTGCTGCTAATGAGCTTTGCGAACCTGAATTTAGTAATCGACCATTTTGATCGGTAACAGTAACTCGCATAGGCTCTAAACCCTGTACTGCCGAAGCAATCATATCAACAACAGAATCTACTTCTTCACGGTCAAGTGAGCGACCACGCTTAAGCGTTAATACAACAGTTGCTGATGGTTTTTTCTCTCTACGCGCAAATACGTTTTCTTTAGGAATAGCTAACAATACTTTGGCGCGAGTAATATTATTAAGCTCTTCAATGGTGCGGGCAAGTTGTTGCTCGCGGCCATGTTTTAGGCGTTCGCGCTCTAAGCGTTGGCTTACACCAAAGCCCATATCTTGCATAATTATATCAGAGCCAGATGCTGGCCCTTGCTCTAACCCTTCGCGGGTCATTAACAATTTAATATTTTGGTATTCGCTTTCATCAACCGATACCACATTGCCATCTAGTTGATATTCAATTTGTTGCGCATCTAAAAAGTCGAGCGTTTGAATCAGCTCTTCAGTTTGCATTTTGCCTAACGGGCGCATATCTGGCTGACGAGCCCAAATAATAATAAAAATCGCGATAGCTAAACAAATAGCCAATGCTATAACCAATGTTACTTGGCGCAATACATCAACACCATTTAAAGCACTTAAGTAGCCTGACTTTTGTTCTTGTTGATCATCACCACCACTTTGGTCAATACCGCCACCAGCAAGTGCTAGGTCTGTAGATTGGTTAGATTGCGCCACAATAATTCTCCACTACCTAATTAAACAGGCATGTTCATGATTTCTTTATAAGCTTCAACAAGTTTATTACGAACCTGTACTGTAGCCTCAAAAGCAACTGACGATTTTTGAGAAGCAATCATCGCCTCAGCAAGCGATACACTTCGATCACCCATCTCAACTGCTGTTACTTTTTGAGCGGCATCTTGTTGTAATCCATGCACTGAATTTAGTGCATCACTTAGCATGTCGCCAAACTGGGAAGTAGAAGTAGGTTGAACTTGAGTCGGCAATTTATTTATTTGATTATTACGGCCGGCTTCTAAAGCCATTGATTGCATTTCTTGAAATACAGCACTGTTTTGAATTTTCATAATTTATCTCTGACACGCAGTGAACTCTTACAAGTAATAAAGCACAAAGCATGCCAAATAATTAATCATTAAAATACAATAGGTTAACTTTAATTTGTGTTAGTCAGAGTTTTGACAACCCTAAGTTCGCAACGCAAACTTAGGGTTTATAGGAGGCTATACAGGAAGTGAAATACCTAAATCGCGCATTTGCGCTAGTTTATAACGTAAAGTTCGTGGGCTTATGCCCAACGTTTCGGCAACGTCTTTACGCTTGCCTTGGCAACGTGCAAGGGTTTCTAAAATAATGCGATGCTCTTTGTCTTTAAGCTCATCTTTATAACTACCGGTATCCGCCGCTAGTAAGCCTTGCTTAGGTTCAACCTCAACATGCGATTTTTCATCATAATATGCAGAGCTTAACGTGCTTTTATCAACACCTTTATCTGCGTGAGCTAATTCTGTTGGCGATACTGTTTGCGCTGGTGCCAATGATGGCTCCATAACAAAGTTATTAGATACTAAGTTTTCGATAAAAATAGCATGCTCGTTTATTGTATCGCCACTTCGCAATATAAGTGCACGCTGTATAACGTTATCAAGTTCGCGCACATTACCAGGCCACGCGTGAGCCAGTAACTTTTGCTCGGCAGCTTTATCTAAATACGCCATAGGCTCTTTGCTTTTACTTATATGGCGCTCAATTAAATGCTTAGCCAATACAATAATATCGCCAGGGCGTTGGCACAATGGACGCCACATTAGTGGAAAAACATTAAGCCTGTAATATAAATCTTCTCTAAACTGATTTTCAGACACGGCTTCTTTTAAATCACGATTACTGGTTGCCAAAATACGTACATCGAGCTGGATTGTTTTACGACCCCCTAAACGCTCTACTTCACGCTCTTGCAGTACGCGTAAAAGTTTAGCTTGTAGCCCTAAGTCCATCTCAGTAATTTCATCAAGTAAAATAGTACCGCCTTGTGCTTGCTCAAACTTACCCGGACATGCTTGAATCGCGCCCGTAAAAGCTCCTTTTTCGTAACCAAATAACGTGGCTTCGAGCATGTTTTCAGGAATAGCCGCGCAGTTAATCGCTACAAAAGGCTCATTACATCGGCTCGACTTATCATGAATATAACGAGCGAGTACTTCCTTACCTGAACCACTTGGGCCAAGTACCATTACACTTGCATCAGAGCGTGCGACTTTACTCGCAAGCTCCAATAATTGAATACTAGTTGGGTCGGCAACAATAGGTCCGTCGGTTTCTTTTGCTTTTTCAGGCAAATAACGGCTCACCATATTTAACAGCACTTCAGGTGCAAATGGTTTAGCCATGTAGTCAATTGCACCTAGGCGCATGGCTTCTACCGCATCGTCAATTGTGGCGTACGCCGTCATCATCAATACAGGTAAATCAGGGTGGTTTAATTTAATACTGCGTAGTAAATCAAGTCCACTCATTGCGCCCATTTGCACGTCGCTTACAACAAGCGAAAATTGTTCTTTTTTAAGCAGTAACATTGCTTGCTCAGCACTGTTAGCTGCAACACATTCAATACCCGACATTTCAAGGGTATCTATTAAGGCTTCACGAAGCCCAGCGTCATCTTCGACAACTAAAATAGTGTTACTCATAATGAACCCTCTAGTTTAGATGTTGCCTTAATAGGCAGTAACAAGCTAAAGCAGGCACCACCCTGCGTATTATTGGTCACATCAACACGGCCTTGGTGCGCACTAGCTACCGAACTCACTACAGCAAGTCCTAAACCTGTGCCCTGACTTTTTGTAGTAAAAAATGGTTCAAAAATTTTATCGCTTTGGCTTAAATCAACACCGGGGCCATTGTCGCTCACACTAATACGAACCATATCTAAATCTTTTAAATCTCTTTGTGCGCTAATTTTTACTTTTGCACCGCCGCCGATAACTTGAATACTATTGTGCACAAGATTTTGAATAGCACTGGCCAATGCCGTTTTATTACCAACTATTTGTATATCGGGTTCTGGTAAGCTTACATCCAGCTCACTTTCATTAAGTGCGACCATCGCATCAGCGCCCGCTTTAACTTCTGTTAAAAGCTGCTGCATTGAAACTTGCTCAACAACTTGCTGATCGCCACTTTTAGCAAATAACAGCATGTCGTTCACTTGAGTTTCTAAATCTTTTAAACGCGACATTAACTTTGTTTGAAAGTTATCGCGAGATGCTTCGGGTAAGCGCTTAGACCCTAAATTAGCAGCGTACAGCATAGCGGCTGAGAGCGGCGTACGTACTTGGTGCGCTAATGATGCAACCATTTTGCCCAGCGCGCTTAATCGCTGCATATGTGCAACACGTTTTTGTAAGCGGCGAGTTTCGGTTAAATCCGTCATTAAAATAAGTTGCCCAGGCTCTGGTGCTAAAGCTGTAATATCAAGTTTTATTAAGCGCCCGTCTTTTAAAGACACTTCATGACCATCATCTTGATGTGGCCTAAAAGAGCGCTGAATTACGTTAAACCAGCGTTCGCCTTCAAGTGGCTCACCAAGCATATCAATCGCTATTTGATTCGCTTTTGCAATCAACCCTTTGCCATCAAGTACAACCACGCCTGCTGGCATGGTATCAACCAAATGCGAAAGCCAACTTGCTTGCTTGCGCAGATCGCTTAATTCACCAATGTACTCCTCTTGAAGTAAACATGGGTTATACTGATTTGCAGAAAAAAACTGTGGTTTTAGCACGCTAGCAAGGGCCATAATCAAATCTCAATAAAAACATCTATACCTGACTACTGCACAATTTGTACCAAATTTAATTACCTTTAATTTCATTGAATTACAGTAATTTTAAGACGCCGAAAAAATGACACTAACATTCTAAACATTATATTTTAAGATATATTAGAACTGTCTAAATAGTTCTGGTTCTTTATTTATAAGTTTATTATCTAAATATGCATCAACAATTTTATCTTCAAAATGCTTATATATAACTTCCAGATGATGAGGATACCACTGTGCAGATCGCCAAAGCATACCACTACTATTATTTACTTTAGAGGGGATCTCTTCTTTCTCTATCGCTAACTTAACAAGTTGTGGCAATTCTTTTGATAACTCAACGACAGCTCTCGCCGCTAATTTATGAAGCGTATCACCTCTCACTAAAGGCGATACGCATTGATGTATAATTTCGCCACCATCAAGCTCTTGAGTTAGTTTATGAACAGTCATTCCTGTCATTTGTGGTTCTAATAAGTAACTAGGCCAAAAATGAGTGATAGCTCCTTTATACCAAGGAGAGAGACCACCATGGCAATTCCACTTATGTTTTGTTGCATTACTCAAAGTATCAGTACTCAACTTATGACAACCATAAGAAATTAAAAGGGTAGTTGCATGCTTAGCTATGATTTCTTTTACTTGTGCCGAATCAAGTTCATTTTTTGTTACTTTCGTTATTGGCACATTAGGCCATACTGTTTTCCCAAAAAATAATGTTTCAACGCGGCTTCTCTCTCTAAAGTGATGATTAAATAATACTTTTAATTCTTCGCTCAATGAATCCGGTGGAGAAGGTACGTGCTCTTCTCTCGTTTCAATAATTAAATGCTTTAAATAACCTGTTTCTGCGAGTACCTTCGCAATATAAGCATGCCGTGGATGAGATCCACATATAAAAACAATACTCATCACTTTTATTCCTTATTAAATTCGATTAACCCATGACTCTCTAACTTATTAATAATACTAGTTAGTTCAAATAAGCTCATATCCATAGCTAGTGCGATATCAGCCATATCTTTTGTGCCATCAGCTTCGCTTAAAATAGTTAAAATTGCATTAAGCTCTTCACGCCCATCTAACATGGAGTCACTTGATTTTTGGTTACTAAGATGTGAGTTCAAATTCGGATACAAACCTCTTTTACCTAATTGCGGCTCACCAAACGGGCATAAGTTAGTTACCTTTCCACCATATTCAGCTTTAATAAGTAACGATTCAATTTCATCAATAGATGCTATGACAGCATTAATATCCATAAACTCTTTATCATCTAATGAATTGTGGTATCCGCTATAATTCCCATAGCTGGTTCGGCTCACTTGCCCCATTGGAAGATTAAAGCCTGGTGCACAATATTGCCTTTCATCCGATCCATTTAAAGGAGAAAATGGAATTGTCACCCATTTATTGGGGCATTCCATATCGAGTAATTTATCAAATAATGTATTTTTACGTTTACTCGCTTTGTACCTCATTTTTTCATTTGGGCCACCTAAACAAGTTAAAATAAGACCGGCCTCCAAATTGACTTTTAAATGTTCATGGTATTTATATAAAAAACACAGTGAACCTATCGTTTCAGGGTTTAATACAAAGCGATAACTAAACCGTCTTTTTGGCCAGTTCTTTATTCGATTAAATAGACCAAGTAACACTAATGGGCCACTTAATTCATTATTCGCCATAGAGGGATGACATAAATAACTTGTTAAAAGAATTTCCTTATCACTCTCCCCACTGAGTACTCCTTGAGCAAAAGGGACTCCTCCATTATTATCGAATGTACTTTCGATCAATACTTTATATGTGCCTGCTTTCAGCTTTTTAAACTCATCAAAAGCTAGGCAAAAGCCCCATGTTTTATTGTAATAGCTAGTAACATAAGGAATTGCTGTAGGTAGATCTGCAATAGTGTGTAAGTGCTCTATAAGCTGCTCAAATTCAATATCCATATCTACTGGCTCAGAATAATTTACCACGTGTAAATTTTGTATCTCTGTATCGCATATTAACGTGCCATCAGGCCCCCAAAGCCTTGCTCTTTTAAACAACCATGAGGGAGGGACTGTCCAATCAAATACTTGAGTACCGGAAGGTACTGTCTCTATTTGTAGCGGCATTAATGTTTGAAAATATTTTAGCGAACGCTCTAAACCAACACCTGTGATAGAGCGGCAAATAGGAAATAAATCATCGAATGTCCGATCTAATAACGCATACTCCGCAGTTCTAACTTGCTTACTTTGAGGTACATATGGAGCCATAATTATCCTTAACGAAATTAAAAATTAAAACCATACTATATAATGGTTTCTAAGTATAAAATAATAAAATGAGACATTATAATGATACATCGCTGTCCTTGGCTCGACACCATTAAACCCGACTACGTTATTTACCATGATGAAGAATGGGGCGTCCCCCTTTATGATGATACAAAACTGTTTGAATTTATCACGCTTGAATCCGCGCAAGCTGGCTTAAGCTGGTACACAATTTTAAAAAAACGCAGCGGTTATAAAAAAGCATTTGCTAATTTTGACGTACAAAAAGTGGCACAATTCACACAAGACGACGTTGAGAAATTAATGCTTAATGAGGGCATAGTGCGCAACCGCTTAAAAATTGCGGCAACCGTTAACAATGCAAAATGCTTTATAGAAATACAAGAAGAATTTGGAAGTTTTAGTAACTACCAGTGGCAGTTTGTGAACAATAAGCCGATTATAAGTAATTTAAATAGCATTGAGGACTACCCAGCAATTACAGAAGCATCAACCGCATTTGCGAAAGATTTAAAAAAACGGGGTTTTAAGTTTTTAGGACCAACAACGATTTATGCTCACATGCAGGCCTGCGGTATGGTTAACGATCACAGTAATGATTGTTTTAGAAAAGAAGAAATCATTAAAGCTTTTAGTAGGTAATTGATTTATAACCATAAAAGTGATTTGTTCACAAAGAGGTTAAGAGACGCTGCGCTTTAGAGAAGTAACGCGTAAGTTGACTATGGTTTCTCATTTACCCTCATTTTTCTCTTTGTGAAATAACGCTTTATTTAAATGATTAAAAGCTACGCTTTTCACGCGAGGAAATCTAGCGTCTACAACAAAAGTAAAAACCGTGTAGGTGCGAATTTACTTCGCGCTCTTGCTAATATTTTTTAAGTAAAGTGCGGTATAAAACCGCACCTACAAAACGAGGGGTTATTTATCTACTGTGTTTGGCCAATTTATAACTAAACACTGACAGCTGCTTTTAAACCTTAATCTCTTGAAAGATTATACTTTTTCATTTTCTCAACGAGTGTTGTTCTGCGTACACCTAGTATTTCTGCAGCGCGAGCTACAACGTAATCATAGCGCTCTAACGCTTGGGTAATTAAGCTAATTTCAAGCTCGGCTAAGTAGTCTTTAAGTTCAATACCATCATCTGGTAATAGCCCACTACCCGTTTGGCTAAACTCAGCGTCTGGCTCACTTTCGTAATCACTAAAACCGGTGCTAAATATATCGTTAAAGGCGTCTTTTTCCATTAACTCTTCAGGGTATTCTGGCTCGTACGCTTCAACTTCAATGTAACGATATTTGTTAGGTAAATCAGGAATGTCAACCACTTTTTCAGGAAACATAATAACCATACGTTCCACTAAGTTAGCAAGCTCACGAATATTACCAGGCCAAGCATGTTCTTTTAAGCTCTCAACTGCGCGCTCGGTAAACTTAGCGGTAGAACCTGTTTGGTCGTTAACACGGCGCATTAACTCTTTTAAAAGCAGCGGAATATCATCAGCACGTTCACTCAGCGATGGGTTTTCGATAGGAAATACATTTAAGCGGTAATATAAATCCTCCCTAAAACTGCCCTCTTCAATCATTGTTTCAAGATTACGATGTGTGGCTGCAATAACGCGTACATCAGCCTGAATAGCCTTTGTACCACCAACACGCTCGTAACTGCGTTCTTGCAATACTCGCAGCAACTTAACTTGCATTTGCAGTGGCATATCGCCTATTTCATCTAAAAATAGCGTCCCGCCTTGAGCTAGTTCAAACCGCCCTTTACGAGCCGATATAGCACCAGTAAATGCGCCTTTTTCGTGGCCAAATAGCTCGCTTTCGAGCAGTTCAGCCGGAATAGCACCACAGTTAACAGGCACAAACGGTCCATTAATACGCTTTGAAAGCAGGTGTACATTACGGGCAACCACTTCTTTACCTGTGCCTGATTCGCCTAAAATTAAAACATTAGCGTCGGTTTTTGCCACTTGTTCAATTAAAAAGCGAACATCTTTTACGGCCTCTGTTTCACCAACAAGTCCATCAAAAATTTTATGTGGTTTAGTATGCTTATGCTCATTAGGCAGCATACGCTGATACTGCTGGCAATCGTGAAGTAACTGAGTTGTCACTTCGTGATTAAATGGCTCGCAAATAAGCCCTACCACATTAGCTATACTTAATAGTGGTTTTAGCGTTTCGCCAATTAATAAAAACGGTAATGTTGGATAGCGTTTAATTAAGCTTTCGTGGTCAAGTGATTGCAACGCTCCTAAAATAATCATGCATTCTTGCTGCTGATATTTTTTGCATTCTTGTTCAAAGCAGTCTTCGCTTAATAGTTGAACAGCTTCACCAATAAAGCCAAGTGAAGCATTTAATCCTATTGCGCGGTTGTTATTATTATCTAAAATCAAGATCATATTTAGCGAGCCGTACTTTCACTAATTTGTATAATTAGTTAAATTGTAAGCCAGTTCAGCATGGATGCAAGTGATAGCGGCAGTTTTTTGACATAAACGCCAAAAAACAGACGGGCTAGTTAAATCAATCATACTTAAGAATTAATTATCAAGTGCAAAAGCTAAAGCAATCTAAAATAGGTTCTATCTATTGTTTTGGTTGTTAATAGAAAAAGATAGATTTTTCTAAAAACTCTCTTTGTATCATCTGAAGCAGAATCTACTTTTCGAATAGTTTATTAGCCTCTAAATTTATTATCACTCTGCTTTATTTGATTTAAAGTCTTAGCTTGTAGCTATAAAGTATTATCATAGCCACTATGATTTTAACTGATTAAATTGTACCTTGATTTACCAATCCCCATACTTTGTATCACCATTTTACTAAATTAACTTGGCACTTTGCTTGCTTAGTAGTTAAAGTATTGAGATATGTATTAAAAATTTACGATTACGTGTAATAAAATGCCAATAATAAATAACCCGGGTAGTACTATGTTCAATAATAAAACAATTTTAATCACTGGCGGTACTGGTTCATTTGGAAAAAGATACGTAAAAACGCTCCTTGAGCGCTACAATCCTAAAAAAATAATTATTTTTTCACGAGATGAGCTTAAGCAATTTGAAATGCAACAAGAGTTCGATCAGCCTTGTATGCGTTATTTTATTGGCGATGTAAGAGATAAAGGCAGGTTAATTCGCGCAATGCGTGGAGTGAACTACGTTATTCATGCTGCAGCGTTAAAGCAGGTACCTGCTGCCGAATACAATCCGATGGAATGTATTAAAACTAATATTAACGGAGCTGAAAATGTTATTGATGCAGCCCTTGATAATGATGTTGAAAAAGTAATTGCATTGTCTACAGATAAGGCAGCTAACCCAATAAATTTATACGGTGCAACTAAATTGGCATCAGACAAATTATTTGTTGCCGCTAATAATATAGCAGGCGGCAATCGCACAACATTCTCTGTTGTACGTTATGGCAATGTGGTTTGTTCTCGCGGCTCTGTAGTTCCTCTTTTTCAAAAATTCATTAATGAAAAACGAGATCATATTCCAATCACTCATGAAGAAATGACTCGTTTTTGGATAAACCTTCAGCAAGGTGTAGATTTTGTATTAACTAACTTTGAGCGTATGTTAGGCGGTGAAATTTTCGTTCCTAAGATTCCTTCTATTCGTATTACCGACTTAGCTAAAGCAATGGCACCTGACTTACCAATTAAAATTATCGGTATTCGTCCTGGTGAAAAATTGCATGAAGTAATGTGCCCTGCTGATTTATGCTTTGAGACTTATGAATACAATGACCATTTTGTTATAGCACCTGGAATCAAGTTTAGCAGTCGAAGTAATGACTTTACTATAAACGCACTCGGTGAAAAAGGTGATAAAGTTGAGCAAGGATTTGAGTATAACTCATTGCATAATTCACACTATATGACTCTTAAAGAAATTAAAGAATTCAATATCCAAGCATTAGTTTAATAAGAAGAAATTAAATGATCCCATACGGTAAGCAATCAGTTTCACAAGATGATATAGACGCTGTTGTCGATGTTTTAAAGTCAGACTGGCTCACTCAAGGCCCAAAAGTTCCCGAATTTGAATCTGCTATAGCTAATTATTGTAATGCTAACCACGCCTGTGCCACAAATAGTGCGACATCGGCTTTACATATCGCATGTTTAGCCCTTGATGTTAGCCACAATGATATCGTCTGGACGTCCCCTATTTCATTCGTTGCCTCCGCAAATTGTGCTTTATATTGTGGAGCAAAAATTGATTTTGTTGATATTGATTTAGACACCGGCAATATCTCAGTCGCTGAACTCGAAAAGAAATTGATTCTGGCAGAGCAAAGCCACTGTTTACCTAAGGTGGTAATCCCCGTTCATTTAGCGGGTCAATCATGCGATATGCAATCGATTCATCGACTTGCGAAAAAATATGACTTTAAAATTATAGAAGATGCCTCTCACGCTATTGGTGCTAAGTATTTAGGCAAACCGGTTGGATGTTGTGAATTCTCAGATATTACTGTGTTTAGCTTTCACCCTGTAAAAATTATTACAAGTGCTGAGGGCGGTATGGCCGTCACCAATAGTGAGCAGTTAGCAAAACGTTTAAAAAGATTAAGAAGCCACGGTATCACATCCGAGCCAGTAGAAATGACAGAGCCAAGCCACGGCCCTTGGTATTATCAACAAATAGAGCTTGGCTTTAATTATAGAATGACCGATATACAAGCAGCACTTGGCCTTAGTCAACTGAGTAAGCTTGATGAATTTATTATAAAGCGCAATGACATTGCTAATGTATACAATGACACTTTAACCCATTCGAACTTAGTACACTTAAAGCAATCTGTAAATCACTACTCGAGTTATCATTTGTATATTATGCGTTTAGTTAATTCAGACTCTAAACATCATAAATCAGTCATTTGCCATATGAGAGAGTGTGGTATAAATGCCCATGTGCACTATATTCCCATTCATTTACAACCCTATTATAAAAACTTAGGGTTTAAGTTAAGTGACTTTCCAAATGCAGAGCGTTTTTATAAGCAGGCAATAACACTACCGCTGCACCCTACTTTAACTCCTGAACAACAAGATAAAGTAATACAAACGCTAAAAAATTACTTAGTAAAACAATAATTACAACTAAGGTGTAAGTATGGATAACAAATCTCCATTAAAAATAGCTTTTATTGGCGGGGGTAATAACTCAGCCGTAGGTTATGTTCACTTTTCAGCTGCTCATTTAGATAATAAATTCCAAGTAGTAGCAGGTGCATTTAGCCGTAATAAAGAGGTTAACCTGCAAACTGCTGAAAACTGGAATATTCCAAAGGAGCGGGTTTATACTTGCTGGCAAACAATGATTGATGCTGAAAAATCAAAAATTGATGCTGTTGTCGTGTTAACGCCAACACCTCACCATACAGAAGTCATACTCCAACTTTTATCAAAAAACATACCTATTATTTGCGAAAAATCATTAACCTGCGGTGTAGATGACACTAAAAAAATTGACGCTATTTATGATTCCAATCACCATTTTCTCGCTGTTACTTTTAACTATAGCGGCTATGCTATGGTCCGAGAGTTAAAGCACATTATAGCCCACGGTCAAATCGGTGATATCCAAAAGATTCATCTAGAAATGCCACAAGAGGGGTTTAAACGCCCACCCGATATAGCAGGTAAACCTAGTTCACCTCAAAAATGGCGATTAAAAGACTATGATGTACCTACTATTTGTCTCGATTTAGGCGTCCATCTCCATCATTTATCTAGTTATTTATTAGAAATAGAGCCTGAGTCTACATGTGCTCAGTTCGCAAATCATTCCGAATTTGATAACTTGATTGACGATGTAAATATGTTATTAAAATATCCTGGAGGTGTAGTTGGGTCAATGTGGATGTCAAAAACGGCAATTGGCCACCGAAATGGTTTATCTGTTCGGGTTTATGGCACTAAAGGGAGTGCTAAATGGTTTCAGCTAAATCCTGATGAGCTTGAATTGAATTACAATGATGGCCGACGAGAGATTTTAGATCGAGCAGGCCAATGCCAGTATGCGAACCAACTCCGTTACAATCGTATGAAACCTGGGCATCCAACAGGCTTTATTGAAGCATTTGCAAACTTATATGCTGACATAGCAAAAGCGCTTCACGCTCATATACACGCGAATAAAGAAAACTCTGAATATGTTTTTGGTTTTGAACAAGCACAACACGGGCTTGCCCTGTTTGAGGCTGCAAAGCGATCAGCTGAAGAAGGAAACTGGCAAAAGGTGATACTTTAACTTTTCAACTATTACACAAGGGCATGTTGACGAGCACTGATTGAAGCTTGCCTGTATAGGGGAATTAACGGGCTATATAACCGCGGAGTGAGGTTGTATTCTAATGACCTAAAACGATTAGCGAAGAATAAATGGTTCTTGAAAACACCCAAGGGCTATACCTGCTTGGCATTTATACTGCGTAATCGCCTTTATTGGCAAATCAACTACACTCCATAGGTTCTTCATTGCCTAAATAGAGCCCTGTAAATTCAATTTCGAAAGGTAAATGATGCTAACTATACTGACGTTTTGCATCATTTCTCAGTACCTTACCCATCGCATTTCTTGGCAATGACAATACGCGCTCTAAAAACCTTGGTTGTTGGTAATCTGTGAGCTCACTCAAACATACTTTTCTTATATCTTTCTCTAAGCTTTGTTCACTTGATTGTTCATAAATAAGCTTTATAACTTCACCTAATGTATCGTCATTAACACCAAAAGCAACACACTCTGCTATACCTTCGATAGATTTCACTACTGTTTCAATATCTTGAGGAAATACATTTATGCCTCCACTGGAAATTATTTCTTTTTTTCGTCCCACGTAATAAAGGAAGGCCTCTGTATCAATATACCCTAAATCTCCCGTTCTAAAAAAGCCATCTAGATAAAATGCATTCTTTGTTTGTGCTTGCATTTCAAGGTAACCGTTAAATAAAGTACTTGTTTTACAACATATTTCCCCTATTTCATTGTGCGCTAACTCTCGTCCTTTATTGTCCATTATTTTTAACGAAACAAATGAAAGAGCCTGTCCTACACTGCCACTTTGCTCTGGCTTTTCAGATACAGCAAAGTCAGTCACAACACCTACTTCTGAAGCACCATAACATTCATGAAATCTACATGGCAAAAGGGATAATAGCTTTTTCTTAGTGAGTTCTTCTAAGACTGCAGATGAAGATACAACGCACTTTAAAGAATCTAAATTAGAGTCACCAACACCGTATTTAACAAGACTTTCAAGTTGAGCTGAAACGGCGAATAAAAAACTCACTCGATACGTTTCCACCGCATCAAGCCAGTGCTTTAAATTAAATTTAGGTAATATGATGGAGGTAGAACCGAGCATCAAAGGCATTAAGACCCCTCTTTGAGCAAGTGAATGATACATAGGTGTCGCAACCAGAATAACGTCTTGGGAAGTAAGATTATAGCGGTTAATCGTTGCATTATATGCGCGATTAATTTTGCATGCCTGACTCAAAATAATCGGTTTAGGTTGCCCTGTAGATCCCGATGTCATCGTAATAATAAACGGGGCATTTAAATCTATAGTATTTTTTATAGCATACTTTTCATTAGATAATTGAATATCCTCCCATGTCGGTTCATCAGCTACTTTCTGACCTAAAGTAATCACATTTTGGGACGCTATTATATTCGCTTTCAATATAACCTTACTGATCGTTGGCCATGCAATGACCATCGTAACGGGTGTTTTTTTCAATGCCGTAATTAACGCTTGTCCTTTCAAACTAACTGGCAGAGGAACAACAGCAAAACCTAATTTAGCGACTGCAAGTAATGCGACAACAAACTCAATACCGTTTGGAGCAAAAAGGGCAACACGTTGGCCTTCACGCATTCCATTCTTTAAAAAGTGGCTTTCTAACTTTAAAACTTGCTGATTTAATTCTCTATAAGTGACGCTTTGCTTCATAAAAACAACAGCTACTTTACTAGGAGTATGTTGTACATTATCAGCGAAACGATCGTAAATACCTTTACTCATGTGCGTTACCTCTTGCCACAAAGTTAAACTCAGTATCGGTAGCGTTTGGAAATAAAAATTGAGTAGCAGCAATTTTTACATCATCACCTTTAATAGAAGTGAATCCAGCGCGTTGGTTTAACAAATTCACAAATTTATTCTGTTTATTAATGACCGCTAACCACGTTACATCAGGGTGATTTTTATCGGTTTCTTTTAGTTGCCAATGCAATGCTAGCTGAGCATGTGCAAAGTTAACTTTATCACTTGCAGCGAACCAGCCTCCAATTAAGTAACTTTGATTCTCATATTTATAAAGCTGATGCCAAATATATAGCAAAGGCTGTCCTTCATCCTCTATAACAAAAGACTCACGCGAGTTTGAAAACCACCAACAAATATGTTCTATTGGGTCAATCTTTTCAGTAATTGTCATACGCCACGTATTATTCGGTAAATTCCTTGCTGCCAAATAGGTATTAATATCCCTATCAGTTACCTTTCTTATGGTTATATTGTCTGCTATGTACTGATGTTCGAACGCTGTTTGCGAATTCGAAATTTCAGTTACGTTGCTAATAAAGCGTTCATCAGTAATGTATTTTGCAACTCTTGAAGCGCCTTTCCCATCAATATCAATAGCAGCACTCTTTCGTAACTTATGTAAACATTCTATGTTTTCTAATAATATCAACACTAATTTAACTACTCGTTCAGGCTCACGCGTCAATAGATCGTCTATATGAAAATAATGTCCTAGATCATCTAACGCTTCTTGTTGGTTTTCTTGATTTTGTGCAATTGAAAAAGTTAACGCGGGTGTTTTTGTTGCGGCTAGTTCATACAAAGATGTACCCAATGCACCAACAAATAAAGAGCACGATTGATAATAAAGACTTAACGAGGTAGCTGAGCTAATTAAATTAAGTTGTTGGAAACGTTTAGAAAGTTGTTGCAAACCGGAAGTCGAGACTGCATTTGGCCCTATAATAACAACAACTTTAAGCTGAGGGGCTAATTTTAATAATAACTCGATTATAATTGTTAATTGGCTCCAATCCCCCCCTCCACCTAGAGAAAACATAATATGGTTTTTACACCGTTTTACACTCGGCGCTTTGCTATATTCAGGAGATAACATCGCAAATTTTGGCCCTAAAAATACAGCATGGGGTTTTGATACTTTGTTTTTATACAAAAATTGAGTCGAGTCGCCACACCATTTACTATCAATAATTAAATTAGCAAAGTGCTCTCTTTGAATATCATCTACCGCAATAACAATAGGGACATGAGATGCCATCTCAGCTTCCCACTCTCGATTAAGGTGATAGTTATCAACAATCACCTTTTCAACCGCCATGTGTTGTGCTTTTATTAATCTCAAACAGTTTTTTGCATCACATCGTTGAGTATTCGCTTTAGGTAATACTAAAATCTCCTGTAAACCTGAACGAAGTGAAAAAGGCATCTCGGTATCGGCTATAAGGGTAACTTTGTTACCTAACGTAATTAATTCAACAGCAAGCCACTTACAACGCATAAAATGACCCAAGCCATTTAATGTATCAACTCTAATAACTATCATTTAATTTCATTAATGCAGACGCTAAAGAACCTATTTTCGCATTCTCTGGGCTGACCAATAATTCAGGTGGGACCGAAATATCAAACTCAGTTTCTAAATTCATGATCAGGCTAAGTATTTCAAATGAATCTAACTCCCCAGCAGCAACAAAATTATAATTTTCAATGTCTGTATCTTCAATAATAACGCCTCTTTCAAAAATAAACTGTTGAATAGATTTTACTAATGCCTGCTTTGTCTCATTCATAATAAGTCACTCCAAGATAACTGAGCACCGCACGTGAGGGTTTTATTGACCTTGCGTCCAATAAGTTGCGGTAATTCTTTTGGCATTATTTCTCCTCCTCCAGGGCGCATTTGCCTAAGATGACGCATAGTTAATTGCTCACCTGCTATTATATCTTTGATTATATAAACACAACGGCGGGTCTGCGATGATTCTGCCGGATAATCAATTTTCCCCATTGCTTTCTCAACTTGTCTAACTCCATGTACTAGGGCATTTAACTCATTTGGTGTCATTGAGAAAAAGCTATCTGCCGTGTCATCTGATTTATCTAAAACAAAATGCTTTTCTATCATGCACGCACCGACAGCAACTGATGCTATTGGTATATCATTTCCTAGTGTATGGTCAGATAGACCTACAGGGCAAGCAAACACTTGCTGCATATGAGGAATGGTTCTTAAATTGATCGACTCAGCCGGTGCTGGGTAAGTACTCGTACATTTCATTAACGCTAACTCTGTCACTCCTGCATCGGCTGCTACTTTAACCGCATCTGCAATTTCAGCTAATGTTGCTCCCCCTGTGGAGATAATCATTGGTTTACCTGTAGCGGCTACATCTCTTATAAGTTGATGATCGATTAATTCTGGCGATGCAATTTTGTATGCTGGTGCATCAAATTGCTCTAATAAATCCACCGCCGATTTATCAAAAGGTGACGAAAAACAGGTGAGTCCTAGTTTTTTTGCTAGCTCAAATAACTCAGCATGAAAGTCCCACGGCATAAAAGCTTTTCTGTATAAATCGTGCAAATATTGACCTTTCCACGGACCTGTAGCTTCAAAGTGTGATAGCTTGCAATCCATGGTCAATGTATCAGCTGTGTATGTTTGCAGTTTTATTGCGTCTGCACCGGCTTCATGAGCGGCATGAACAAGCTCTTTCGCTTTATTTAAGCATTGTCCATGATTGGCTGACATTTCAGCAATAATGTAACAAGGATAGTCATGCCCAACATATTGACCATTTATAATTATTTCCGAATTGAACACGTTTTCACTCCAAATTTAAAAGCGAGGTTGAAAAGCAAAAAACATTCCAATAAAAATGATTTTACTTAGAAACACGCCCATACTTTACAGTTAGTATAAATATGCTATCTTTTAGCCGTATAAATACTAATAAAAAATTAATGTTTAATGAGTAAATTATATATCATTATCCAAGCTAGGATGACCTCTTCTCGCCTACCAGGTAAAGTTCTTTTACCATTTGGGACTAACAGCATATTAGAAACCATGTTAGATCGGCTAATTAATTTCAAAAGTAATATAATAATAGCGACAACTAATGATGGTACTGAAGCCCCTATTATCAATATATGTCAAAAAAATGACATTCGATTTTATAGAGGCGATACAGAAGATGTTCTTGGCAGATATTTCAATGCGGCTAAATTTTTTGATGCAAAAGCTGATGACGTTATTATAAGGCTAACGAGTGACTGCCCTTTTATTGATCCAAAATGGATTCAGACTGCTATCGGCATATTTGAAAAAAAACAGTTCGACATTGTTTCTTTAGGTCCTCACTCTGGCTTCCCTAGAGGATTAGACACATGCATTTTTAGTTTTTCTCTTTTAGAGTACACATCAAAGTTAGCGACTATGAAAGCTGATAGAGAGCACGTTACTTTAGGTATGAATAAATTCAAAAATTTAAGTGTGTTCAATCTAAGCGCAGAAGCTGACTATAGCCAATTTAGAATAACCCTTGATGAGCATGACGATTATAAAATGTTATGTGCGCTCTACGAACACTTTAATTATGATCCTACTTTTAGCTACGAGCAACTCATATACGCGCTTACCACACACAGTGATATCTCAAATATTAATAAGCATGTTGAACAAAAATCGAATTAACGGTACATAATTTGCTTTAACATCATAAACTATTATTGATTATTGCGTTAAAAATCTAAACTCACTAACATCAGCGTTGGTTTTAGCACTGAAATGTATTCAGATAGATATGATAGCGATTCAAAAAGTAACGTAAGCCTTTTATAACCTTTAATTTGTAATCTAAGCATATAGAGTTACCGATTGTAGACTCTCACTCAAGACTTTTTGGAGCCTAAATGGTTTTTGTAACATCCCCTTATTTACCCTCAATAAAAAAATATATAAAATATGTTGAAAGTATTTATGAAAATAAATGGCTTACCAATAATGGTCCTCTCGTCAGGGAGTTAACCACAAGACTTGAAGAACGGTTAAATATAAAAAACCTATTACTTACATCTAGTGGCACCATGTCTTTACAAATTGCATTTCGTTTAAAGCAGTTAGAAAATCAATCAGTAATAACTACACCATTTTCTTTTCATGCAACCTATTCAGCGCTTGAATGGCAAGGCGCTAATGTAGGTTTTTGTGATATAGACAGAAAAACGTGGAACTTAGATATAGATAAATTAGAACAAATTCTTAGTTCAGGTAAAAAAGTAGACTGTGTTGTGCCCGTACATACATTTGGAACACCTTGTGATGTAGAGAAAATTAAAAAGCTCAAAGATAAATTTAATTTTAATGTAATATATGATTCAGCTCATGCAATTACAACAAGAAGCTCTAAAGGTAAAAATATTCTGAGCTATGGTGATATAAGCTGTTTTAGCCTGCATGCTACAAAACTATTTCATACTGTTGAAGGAGGTGGAATTGTATTTTCAAACCCAGAAGAACATGAAATAGCAAGTTCAATGATTAATTTTGGACTTGAAGGTGAGAAAGCATTTCACCCAGGTATAAATGGAAAATTAAGTGAATTTCACGCTGCAATGGGTCTAGCAATTCTTGATGATCTCACAATGATAGAAGAAGATAGATTTAGGCAAAAAGAATTTTATACTAAGTTATTAAATTCCAGAGTCAATTTTCAAGATAAAAGAAGTGCTTCAACGATTTCACCGTCTTATATGCCCGTATTGTTTGAAGAGGAACCTGATTTAGTCAATACGATTACAAGGCTCAACACACATGATGTTTATCCTAGAAGATACTTTAATCCAGCTCTTCACCAGATGCCTATAGTTAAACAGAGAAAAGTGAAATGGTCGTTGCCTGAAGCTGAATATGTAGCAAAACGAGTTTTATGCCTACCTCTTTACTTCGGTCAGACTAACTCTCAAATAAAATCAATATGCAATTTATTTATATAAAAACTAACAAGTGAACTATCTTTGGAGAAAAGTTTGAAAAAATTAGTAATTGTGGGCTGTGGCAATATGGCCTTAACCTACTATCCATACTTTAAAGAGCACTACAGCGTCGTTGGTTTTGCTATAGATTCTCAATATAAAACGTCAGATACGTTTCAAAAATTACCTGTATTTAATTTAGAAACTTTAACCTCAATTTTAGATCCGAACGATATTGAATTTATTGTCGCTATAGGCTTTCCAGTAATGAATAAAGTCAGAGAGAATATTTTTCTGAGGATGAAGCAATTTGGTTACAGGGCAGCTAAATTACAGCTAAATGAATACCCGCAGAAACATGGAGTTAAAGTTGATGAAGGGACTGTTATATTAGAAAACACTTCCATCCATGTAGGATCAACTATTGGTAAAAACACGTTTATTTCTACAGGTGTTAACATTGGACATGGCTGTAATATTGGTAATAATGTATGGATTAACTCTGGTGTAACAATTGCTGGTGATGTGACTATCGGTGATAACACCATTATTGGCGTCGGTGCTACCATTGGTAATAACATTGAAATAGCAAGTTATAACTTTATTGGTGCAGCCTCTTTAATAGTTAAAAGCACAAACAAATATGATACCTACGCAATAAAACAAACAGAGAAGTTACCAATACAAAGCCACGACTTTTTAAAAGTTTCATCTCTTACTAAAAATACTTTGAGGGAGGTATGACAATTAAATATTCAATTATCACCCCAATATATAATGCTGAGAGGTATGTTAAAGAGTTTATAAATCATGTTATCACTTTCACAACAGAGTTTAAAAACATTGAATGGATAATTGTTGATGATGGCTCTACAGATAACACTTTTAAATTGCTTAAACATGCATTTACGTCAGCTAAAAATAATAAGGCAGTTTCATGCTTTAGATTAAATCAGAATAACGGTCCAGGTATAGCTAGAAATAAAGCTATTGAAAATGCAAAAGGTGAGTGGTTACTTTTCGTAGATGCTGATGATCAACTCGAATTATCTGGGTTCGAGCAATTAAATACCTATATATCGAGATACACAGGGGTTGATATAGTTTCTTACTCTTGGTCATTAAATAATAAGAAACAATACAAAATAAAATCTGATCGAGTCTCTATAACAAAAATTAAAAATGAAATGTTAGCTGATTATATATCGTTGAAAATGGATGGGTCAGTTATTTTTTCTGCAATCAAACGATCATTAATAAGTAAACACAACATAAAATTTGCAGCAGGCTTTCATGAAGATGCTGACTTCTTATTTAAATGTTATTGGTACGCGAAAAAAATACAATTATTTGATGAAATTGTATATATCAAAAATAGCAGAGAAAACTCTATTGTAAATTCAACTTCTTATAAGCATATTTTAGGATTTATAAGAGCTTATGAAGAAATAAAGTTTTTTTTAGATTCTAATAACTTATTAACTACTTTTAAACATGAATTGAGTGAAGGTGCTATTTCTATAATTGCAACCAGAATAAAAGGTGTACACCTTTTAAAGAAGTGCTCATTTGAAGAAGTAAAGCAAATACTATCGGAACTAAAACTATTTTATAAAGAACATATCTCAGACTGCTTTAGACTTAATAACACACAGTACCATAAGTTATCTCACTATCTAATAAATATGGAGCCACTAAAAAATAAAGATCAGCTGCTTGAATTTTTTGATAAAACTCAAAACATAGCAAGCAGCCTTTGGAGCTGTAAAGACCTTGAAGATTCTCTCTTTTTAGCACCCGATCAAATCAGAGCTTGCTGTAAACGATTTTTTGTAAGTAATGAATTGAAAGGCGATGTAGTACTCATTAATAATATTACCCAAAATGTTTCCGTCCAAGATATTAAACAAGCAAAACAACGGTTAAAAACCTCTCTAAATGATGGCTCAAAAACTGACTGTGATGGCTGTCCTTACCTAGAGTTTAAACATTGGCAAAAAGAAAATTTAGAACGTATAAAATACCTTTCTTTAGAGCAACATTCTGTTTGCAATTTACGTTGTATTTACTGCGATGATAAATATTATGGGGGGAAAAAAAGTAGCTATGATGTAAAGAAAACCCTAACCTCTAAAGAGGGACTCAAATACCTTCAAGGTTGTCAGACCATTGTGTGGGGTGGCGGGGAACCTAGCCTTGGTAAGGACTTCGACTATTTATTACCTGAATTAATAAATAACTCACCAACCACAACTCAACGCCTTTTATCTAATTCAGTAAAATTTTCTACTTCTATTGCTAAAGCACTACACAAAACTAACGTAAAATTAGTAACCAGTATAGATGCTGGTACTGAGAAGACATTTACAAATGTAAGAGGTAAAAACAAGCTAAATGATGTCTTATTGAACTTAGCTCAATACGCTAAGGTAAATTCTGGAAATATAACTATTAAATATATACTAAGGGAAGATAATTCATCAATAGTTGAAATAACTTCTTTTATAAACAAACTTATATCACAACCTATTTTGAGAGGCTGTAGCTATCAAATAAGCTGTGACTTTAAGTATGACATTCTAAGCACAAAGCTCATTAGTGCAGCCGTTTTATTATACGGCTTTTTGATAAGTAATAACTACTCGACTGTCTTCTATGATGACTTATTAAGAGCACGATTAGCAAAAATAAACCAGAACGACCTAGCAGCAGTTGAAAAACATCTAGAACTCCATGGATTTGATAAATTTCTAGCAAGTCCATCAATGAAGCAAGATTTAATTATCTGGGGAATAGGCTGGCAGACTAAATATTTATTAGAAAATTCGCTTTATTTCAACGAAAATAAAGTCGCATTTTTTGTTGTCGATGAAGAGTACTTTACTTGTAATGAATATAAAGGTATTCCGGTATACACTCCAGAAAGAATCCTTCATTCAAATTTACCCATTTTAATATCTGCTTCGCAAGGTTATGAGAAAATCAGAAAGAGGTTGTCTCTATATAACATTCCAGAAGAGAGGCTTTTTAAAAAAGCGATACTCTAGGATTCGGCTTTATAATTTAGAAAATACTATAAATATTTTCTATATTATCAAAGGACGCTAGTTGCTGTTTTATTTCGTTATGAAAAGAAGAAGTAATTAAGACATCAAATAATTCATCACATTTAAATAAAACGTTTGGATTATAAACGTCTTTATTTAAAAAGGTAGTTCCGTGTTTATTGGAGTCATTATCGATAATAAATTCAAACTGAATATCCTCAATAGTAAAGACTGAATTAAAAGTTCTTAACGTTTCTGATGCACCAAAAAGTATAATTTTATTTTTGGCTAATTTGAGTCCTGAAATATAAGGAAGTCGCTCATTTTTAAGCTGTTCTTGAGATTTTTGTGCTCCTTTAAAGAACTTTCTGCTTACAGAAATAAAATTTTCAACATGTTTTTCAGATTCTTGCTCAAATTCAGCAATTAACTGGGCCAACTTATGAGTAGTTTTCTTGGCATATTCAACTTGCTTAACAGTATTTCCATAAGCAATACCGTACCTGAGTCTTTCCTCTGGTTGCCACTCAAATTCATTTAATTCTTCTTGAGGTATCACAATAGGAATACAACCACATAATGACGCAAAATAAGTATATGCTGAATGCAAATCATAACAATAAAAATATTTGGTTCTATTAAAAATTAAAGCTAACTCATGGTGAGGCTTACCATCTAAGAGGATTGAATTATTTAGGTCATGAACAATAGTTCTGCCAAGACCTTTTCTCATCATATAACAACTCCCTACCCTATCTTTACGGCGATTATTTTTATATAAATTTTTAATGAAATACATGACATATAGCCTATGCTGTGCGGCATAATTTGGATCTTTAAATACCTCTTGAAAGAAAAAATATAATTCATTAGCGCCATAATTAATATTACTTGTAAAAAAACCTGGCTTATTTAAAAACCATCTTACAATATGCGGACATGAAAGCGGGTTTCCACTCACCACATCCATATAAACAACTATATAATCTTGCAGATTTGTCGTGAAAATCGTTGGAGTATCAAAAGCTTCGCACGTTTTAAAATTTGACTCCCCATCGTCCCATAAATAAGCATCACCACCTAACTTGTTAATTAAATGACAAAGTCTATGCATAGCAATAGCCCCACCAACATTCTCATTGTAAGTTGGTGCAAATATAATGTACTTTTTATTCATTTTTAATCAATCAACCACTTTGGCATATAAAACGGCTTCTGCACCTGTGTCGGTATAATAATCAAAATTAAGTTTGTAACCGCATCCTAGGCTTAAGATAAATTTGGGGATTTCTACTAAATCACAATCTTTGTGGTAAACACATATGGCTAGTTTAGGCTTATATTTAATGATTGACTCTTTAGCCCCTTTTAAAGCACTTAATTCAGCACCTTCAATATCCATTTTAATGAAATCAACACGGCTAATTTGTTGTAGAAGAAAATCATCAATTGAAATAGTCTCAACAAAATTATCTTCGGTTATTTTAGCTTCAGATACTGTTGACGCATTCCCATTATCCTCAAAGCTAAGCTTTATTCCTGAGCGATCCCACAGCGCTTTCTCAACAATAGACACCTGTCCTTTACACTGGCTATTTTTATCAAGAACAGTTATAAACTTCTTAATGTTACTTTTCAAAAATTCGAAAGAATAGACTTTTTCAGCGCCATTCGCAGCAAAATACAGAGCGGTATCGCCATTAGCTCCTCCACAATCGAGTACTACATCTCCTTTCTCAACCCTAAGCCAATCTTCAAATGCATACTGCTCTAGCTTATAGTTAATAACATGCCCTAATGGCTCAAACGGAATATATATCGTTTTCGAAAAACTATTTTCTGCTATAAAGCCATCAACTACTTTATTAGCAATAAGCTCAAGTTTGGCAACTTCACCGTTAAAATAGTCATAGTCAAAAGGTAAACGACTCCCGTAACTCTTTATATAATTGTATGCTATATATGTAATAAATTTACCTCTACTTGATTCTTCAAGTAGAGAGTCGAAAGTAAATTGAAAATCATCCACTTTATTTACAAAATAGTTATTACTGTCGATTATCAATACGGTTGGTTTATAAAGCGTAATATATCGCTTACTTAACCGGACGAATAAATGAGAAGCTTTATTCATCGCAACCTGAAATAAGTGTATTGCTCTTAATCGCTTACTAATAGCTTTCCTAAACAAACCAATCGGAGTCAGTAATATCTTTTGACTAGCAAGTCTATTTATCTCTTTAAATAGCTCAGAATGATATTTACTCATATAATCCTCTAAAATTTTTCAATTACCGATACTGGATAGTAAAGGCATTGTTTTATTAACCACTAATCTCATCCTAGTAGCTTCATTCTTACTATAAATTTCACACATTGAGTGACAGAGTTAAGGCACACTCTAAAAATTAAGGAGTGGTAATACATTATCACAGTTAAACATTACACTTTAGCTGGCTTATTATATGAAAAAATAAACTCTTGATAGATATCATTTAAATGTTCATGAAAAGCATCGATACAGGCATTCATGAACTCAATTCGCTTATCTAAATTATCGTAGAAGTATGTATTTGCCATAATATACGTTTGAAAATATTTAAACGTACCTTGAACTAAAATATAAATAACATCATCTTCATCGCGCATGTTTAATAACATTTTATGCTGTAATGCAAACGCATCAACTAATTCTTCTCTTGTAGTAAAATAAGGAGACGTTACAGTAATTAATTGCTCTAAAAAAGCTTTCGTTTTATTCTGAATTTCAACAATGCATGTATCCATTCTCTTTTCCGAAAGTAATGTTAATGATGTTGCATTTTGCAATAAAGAAGTTATTTTAGCCGACTTATTTATAAGTTTATTTTTTATTCTAACATCTACAATGCGCTTTGGTTGAGCTCCATAAATGTATGCTCCATTAGAGGTATTAAAAGCTTTAACGTGCGGATGATGCCTTAGTAACACTTCAATATTTGATTTAGATAAGTCAAATAAATTATTTGTAAATACTGTATCTGTAAAATTCCCTTTAACACACTTATCTGTTTGCATATTTTCTATCATTACTTCCTTATCTTTATAATCACTATCATAATAAGCACTATGTTTTGAATGATGATGCTCATTAGAAATAAAGCCAAAGTCAGCACCCACTAAATAAACCTTATCAAATCCAAGCTCAGTCACCACAGCTAAAGCAGTATTTGTTACCGTAGGATTAGTCCCTACAGGGTAAGAATACATTTGTTTTTTATCTAATCGCTGAATTAAAAACCCACCACCATCGTTAATTTTTGTTAATAAATTCGCTGTTTTAAAGCGTTTTAAAATACCATCATAAACAGTATTTAAAGCAATAATATTTAACTCATTCAGCTTAACGGTAATATTAGCTGCATTCTCAATTGCTTCAATATGTTTTGATAAGCCTGCCGTCCTTTCCATTTCTATATGCATATCTGGCTTAATATCATTTACAAGCAGTGCTTTCAAAGCCGTACCACATGAGACAATAATAATGTTATCTTTATTTTCTAGTAAAAACTCAATTGCTGAATCTAACGATGGTCCATTAGCAACAATAAATACAGGTATATTTTTTAGCGGATTTTTAAATAACGAAGTCTTTTTTAAAACGGGAAATCGAGCTTTCAAATTTGATAAAGTATGAGAGATACCAATTATTTCATCTTCAAAAAAACCCCATCCTCCATGCCATCTATGAGCCACTTCTTTCATTTTATCCATAGATTTTGTCATTAAAGGGCTATCATAGTGTTGAAAAAAATGAATTAAACTCATATTAAAATGACCTTGTTCCATTAATAGCTTTGATATTTCATTACTAATTGTATGCTCATCTCCGCCTACCCTTATTGTAAATACTCCCCCTTGACTCAAGCACTTATTAAATAATGGCCTTAACTCAATACAATGTAATAAAGCGTAAAAGCTATTAAAATTAGGTTCAAATAGAAAAACATTACGCACTGCTTTTTTATTAAGTAATTCTTCAATTTGATACCCTAAACCACCACCAAGAAAACACACAAATTCAAGTCTATTTTCATTCGTTGGCCTACCTACCTTACTATCCGTTTCTTCATTTCTCACATTATTAATAGACTTAAGCAATGCCGAATGCTTAAAAACAATACCTACATCAACAGCATGTTTAATATTATAATGGGAATAAATAGGATTCTTTAAAAATTTATCGACTTGTTTTTTTGCAAACTCGCGGGGGCTTTCAGTGTAAGCAAATTTGCCATTATTATATAAATTTTCATTACCATTACTATCAATTGCTACGCCTGTGTTCGTTGGTTTATAATCTTTAAAAGCATCGTAAACTCGCGGCATTTTTTCTTTTAATAAAGTCAAATTCGCTAATAATGTTGCGTGTAACATCATTTTTTTTAATTCGTTGTCTACAGTGTTCAAAATACACTCCCTGAGTTTAGCAGTAACTTATTTTATATGTTTAGTTATATTGCAGCAAATAGCGGCAAAGCATTGTCTAACATTAGCAATAATTTCAAAGGCTAAACCATATAGCATTTGAAGAATTTAATATTACAAAAATACATCCAAGTTATATGCCAATATCTATATAGATAAATATGATATTTCATCTATTATCTACTTAAGTATTTTTCTTAAAAGCCGATAATATTATATTGGCTAAATATTTGGCATTATTATTGCTAAAATAAAACATCTTTCACTTCAAATTTAGGACTCATCCATGGCTCATTCTTCATTAAAAAAATATAGTCAAGTACGTGCAAGTAGCATTGCAGAAATGACACCCTATGAACAAATAAACCTTATTTTCAGCAATATAATTGGTCGCTTAGCAGCAACAAAAGGATTCATTGAGCGAAAAGAGATTGCAAAAAAAGGCGAAAATATTTCCGCATGTATTTTGTTGCTAGGCGCCTTACAAGACGCGCTAAACTTTGACGTAGAAGAAGGTGGAGGTATTTCAGATAATCTATATGCACTTTACGACTATTGTCAGCGCACCTTAACTCAAGCAAACTTAAATAATGATGTTAAAAAAATTATTGAAGTTTCAAGTATTATAAAAGAAATTAAAGAAGGCTGGGGTAGCATACCTATGAGCGTTCGTAATCCCGTGGCTTAATTTAATTATGGACTTACATTCATCGTCACAACAATTAACCAGTTTTTCAGAACGCATACATACACTCCTCGATAAAATTGAGTTATCGGTTAACGACAATAATGCTATTGAAGCTCAGCTTAGTTTAAATACTTTAAATATTGAGATAAGAAAATGGTGTAAAAGCAGTGAAGCACCTAGTACAGAACAATTACAGGTAATTCAACTACAAATAAACACGATTTTAGTTATAGCAAATAACGCAAAAAACGAATCATCTAAAGCGATTATTAATCATAAAAAATCAGGAAGGGCGATTAAAGCTTATAAAGCCACTTAGTCAACAGGTTAAATAAGAGCCTTCTTTCTAAACAAATATATGACCAATAATCTAGCAAATAAAAAACCGCCAAGCTTAAGTTTAGCGGTTTTTTATACTTATTATTGAGCTCTTAATTTGATTGCCTAACTACACCAGGCATATTCTCAAGCTGTGCTTGTACATATGTACTTGTGTTATTAAGGCTAGCAACAAGTAAATCCATTGCATTATATTGAGAATATAAGCGCGCCGACAAAGACTCCATTTTCGCGGCCAAACTTTCTCTTTGATCGTCGACATCTTCTAACTGGTTTTTTCTAGTGTCAATTCTATTTTCAATAATGCCATCGGAGTCTGTATAATAACTTAAAAACTCATCAAATGTAGACGCAAACCCATCACCATCTTCGTCTTTATTTCCGACAAAAAACTCTTCTACTGAGTCAATATTATCATCAATTTTTTCATTGAGCGTATCAGTATCTAAACTTAAAACACCATATCTATCTGTAGACACACCCAGTTGAGCCAAGCTAAGTGAACTCCCACCTGAAAGCTCTACTGAGCCTGTAATAGTACTTCGTAATTTAGACATAACCCCCCGCAATAACGAATCGCCAGACATTACGCCCGCACTTCCATCTGAAGATGTGCCTAAATCTTTACTCAATTCTAATAATTCGTTATAGCTTGATATAAAGCTATTAAGCCCACTTTGAATGTTGTTATTATTTTCAGTAACCGATACATCGCTAATATCGTCATCTTCATCGTGAACTTTTTTTGCAGTTAGGGTAATACCATCAATAACATTTTCGAATTTATTGGTTGAACTACTTACAGTAAGGGTGCCATCAATAGTAATGGACGCATCCTTTGCTTCTATAATTTCAGTTGAATTTTGTACCCCCTCAGCATCAAACGCTAATGCCGACAAACCGTTCATATCGGTATGCTCTCCATCGATATCGCTCACAGCTACTGTAATTTTATTTTCAATACCGCTATTTTTAGCTGCCAACACTAAGTGCTGACCTTCATCATCAGTGATGATTGTTGCATTAATACTGCTATTACTACTGCTATCATTTATAGCATCACGAATATCAGCGAGGGTTGCCTCATCAGAAACTTCAATATCAAAAGTGTCATCGCCTGACGTTAAGGTAAGTGTGCCTTCCCCAATGGCGCTGTCTTCTTCAAAAGCTTCTGAGAGTATCTTATGCTCTGTTGCTAAGTTATTAACGTTTATAGAATATCCACCCGGTTGAGCGTCTTCATCGGCGGTTATTTGTATATTATCGTCACTTCCCGATACCGTACGTTGTTGGTATTCATCGCTATCGCCAAGTTTTGCCATTGACTCCTGGACTTTTTCTAGTGCTAGCTTTAAAGCACCTATAGCCGATATATCAGTGGTGAGAGCACTCTCTGTCTTTGTTAAACGTGATTCAGCAGGTGCTTGCTCGGCTGCAACCAAAGCATCAACAATATCTGCTACTGCTAAACCCGAACCTAAGCCATTAAATGTTATCGACATTACACCACCTCTTTACACATTAAAAAAACAAAATAACGTTAATAGTTATACGGTTTGATCTATTAACAAGCCCGCTGTTTCAGATAACTTAGACACTAAACTTAATACTTCCTCAGAAGGATATTGTTTAATAACTTCGCCACTGTTTTTATCTAGTACTTTAATTACATCACGTCCTGAATCTTCGTCAACTTTAAATTGCAAACTGCGATTCATTTCCCCCATAAAGTCTTGCAATTGTTGCGCCATTTGTTCTAGTTTTTCGCGCTCTAACGGCTGAGCTTTTTCATCTTGATTATTATTTTTGTATTGACTTTGATGTAGCTTTTGTTGATTGAGCACTTCCGTTTGCTTTACATCATCAACCGCTCGCTCAGTTAAAGAATGAGCCGCTTGCCCTACTTGCCTATCATCACCAGCAACGGGGGTTGGTAATGTTGTAATTTCTGCGTTTGAAGTAATTGTATTCATAACAGATTCCTATTCGTACTTAATTAAACCAACAATAGCTTAGTTTATATTCTCAAACCACAAAAGGAGGTAGCTAAAGCCACCTCCTTTTATTGTAAAGCTAATACTGACTTTATGTACTAGCTAACCATTAAGCTAGCGCTTGACTTATTAACCTAATAAGCTAAGTGCTGTTTGTGGTAACTGATTCGCTTGCGACAAAATTGATGTACCGGCTTGTTGCAAGATTTGGTTTTTCGTCATTTGTGCTGTTTCTGTTGCAAAATCAGTATCTTGAATACGGCTACGTGATGCTGATACATTTTCTGATATATTCGATAAGTTACTAATTGTATGGTCAAAACGATTTTGAACCGCACCTAAACTGGCTCGCTGTGAATCGATACTTGCAATAGCATTGTCAATTACTGCAAGTGCATTTTGCGAACCTTGCTGAGTTGTTATATCAACGTCTTCAACATTCTCAAGAGTACTGACTGTAGCATTTGTATCCGCTGCAAAGGTAACTGCACCTGTTCCTGTAAATACTTCTGCAGAATTTAATTGAACTGTTCCACCAACAATAATGGAATCTGACGCTGCTGATAGTGTAGCCCCCGTCTCTGTTGACACTGCAGAGGCTGCATCGTAAGACATACTTCTTACTGTCATTGTAGCCGCTGTGCTTGCGTCACTTTCAGCAAAATTAGTTATATCTATATCTTCGCCTGTATTATTAGATACAGTCAGTTTGCCATTTTCAACAGTAGCAGTTACACCATGGTCATCCGTTTTTGCATTGATAGCCTCAGCCATCGCTTTTTGGTCGCCTTCGGCAGTTCCAGTGCCAACAAAAGAAATAGTTGGTATATCATCAGCATCTTCGATACCACTACCATTTAGATCGAAACTAATTGATTCACCTTCCTTTGCCGCAACACCCATTGATATTTCAGCAGCTGAACGAGCCTGTGCTGTTACACCCGTAGAGCTACTGTAACTATTAATAGAATCAGATATTTCTTCTGCAGTTGCCCCTGCTGCAATAGCTACTGTAGCCTCTTCTCTACCAGAAATAACATAATCACCAGCAACCACAGCATTTGCACTTGTTGCTCCGCTAGCTGCTTGGCCTAAGCCGGCAGTAGCGCCTCTAAGATTAATCTGGTTTGAACCCACTTTATCTGCAGCAACACTTGAAAGTGACACATTAATTGTTTCGTTAGCGTTTGAACCAACTTGGAATGATTTAGAACCAAAGTCACCGCTTAGTAATTGCTGACCACCGAATGATGTCGTTTCTGCAATGCGTGTCATCTCTACTTGTAGAGCTGATACTTCTTTTTGTAATGCTTCACGGTCTTCTGTTGAGTTAGAACCATTGGCAGATTGAAGTGCAAGTTCACGCATCCGTTGTAATATACTGGTTGACTCATCCATCGCGCCTTCAGCAGTTTGCGCCATTGAAATACCATTATTAGCATTACTTTGCGCTACTGATAAACCGTCGATTTGAGATGTTAAACGGTTTGAAATTTGTAGGCCTGCCGCATCATCTTTTGCGCTATTGATACGCATACCTGATGATAGACGCTCCATCGAAGTAGCTAGGTCAGAACCTGATTGAGATAAGTTACGCTGAGCGTTTAGTGAAGATACATTTGTATTTACTGAAATCATAATAAAACTCCTGATTACTTTCGTAATGTTGCTATTTTAATTTAACCAAGAGCTGTCACAAATGTATGCTCAGCTCCTTACTGATTAAGTTAACGGCAGGAGGTTTATTATCTTTAGAAATATTTTAGAAATAAATTGAGTTATTTAAAATAAAAAAGTTAACACTCTGTTTTATAATAAAAATAACCACGAACTAATAGGTATTAATTTGCTAATATCAAATAACAAAAACGCACTTCAAAAAAAGTGCGTTTTTATATTCAATTATATGTGAAATCAATAATTAACCGCCTAATAGACTAATTGCGGCTTGAGGTACTTGATTAGCTTGCGATAGTATTGAAGTACCCGCTTGTTGCAAAATTTGGTTTTTCGTCATTTCTGCAGTCTCTGTTGCAAAATCGGTATCTTGGATACGACTACGTGACGACGAAACATTTTCCGATATATTCGCCAAGTTATTAATTGTGTGCTCGAATCTATTTTGTACAGCACCTAAACTCGCACGTTGCGAATCTATATTCGCAATTGCATTATCAATTACTGATAATGCATCTTGAGAACCTTTTTGGCTTGTGACATTAATATCTTCTACATTCACAAGAGTACTAACTTCTGCTGTAATAGCCGTAGCTAATGTATTCACAGAACCTTGTGCGCTAAATACTTCAGCAGAATTTAGCTGTACTGTGCCTGATACAAGCAAATCAGTTGAGGCTGCAGAAAATGCAATTGGTGTATCATTAGTATTACCATTGTAAGATACGCCTGTTAATGACATGACTGTCAAAGTAGTAGCATTACTTTCTGCAAAATTAGTCAATTCTAAGTTTGCACCTGTATTATTAGATATACTAAGTTCACCATTTTCTAATGTTGCAGTTACACCATGCTCATCCGTTTTAGAATTAATAGCTTCTGCCATTGCTTGTTTGTCACCGGCAATTGTACCGGTTCCTACAAAAGAAACTTTTTCATTATTTAAGTCAAAGCTAATAGATTCGCCATCATCCGCACCAGTAGTAATGCTGACTTCAGCTTCAGCACGTGCCTGAGCAGTTACACCTGTTGCACTGCTATAGCTATTTATTGAGTCTGAAATTTCTTCTGCAGTGGCTTTTGCTGCAATACTTACAGTCGCATCTTCACGGCCAGATATTGTATATGTCCCACTACCAACCCCACTACTTACACCTGAAATAGCTTCACCAAGCCCTATCGTATCGCCTTGTAGGTTCACTTGATTAGTTCCAATTTTATCAGCCGCGACACTGGAGAGTGAAACATTAATTGTTTCATTAGCATTAGCGCCAACCTGAAATGCCTTACTACCATAGTCACCATTTAGTAATTGCTGGCCACCGAACGATGTAGTTTCAGCAATACGAGTTAACTCCACTTGCAGTGCTGATACTTCTTTTTGTAAAGCTTCACGATCTTCAGTTGAGTTTGAACCATTCGCTGACTGCAGTGCCAGCTCTCGCATACGTTGAAGTATGCTTGTTGACTCATCCATAGCCCCTTCAGCAGTTTGTGCCATTGAAATACCATCATTGGCATTTCGCTGAGCAACGGCTAGGCCATTTATTTGCGATGTTAAACGGTTTGAAATTTGTAGGCCAGCGGCATCATCTTTTGCGCTATTAATACGCATACCTGATGATAAACGCTCCATCGAAGTTGCTAAGCCTTCGCCAGATTTAGTTAAGTTACGCTGTGCGTTTAGTGACGACACATTAGTATTTACTGATAAAGCCATTTTACCATCTCCTAGGTTTAAACAGAGTGTGGTTCAACACGATTTAACAGGAACCACTGTTCGATAATTTCTTACAATAAGAAAAGCATTTAATGTGCCAACTTTAATTTATTTTTAAGTGGTTGTTTCTAAATGAAAATAAATAATTTATTGAATTGTAAATAAAGAGTGAAGTTATTTAGAAAGGAGTGACATTTTTTTGCCGCTTTAAAGTAGGTAAAGCGGCAAGGTATTTCTGCTTATAACTTGCTTATAAGTAATCGAATAACGAGAGGTTAGTTAAACGGCCAAAAGTTGCTTGCGATGCTTGCAGTGCCGTTTCTTGTTTAGTTAGTTCGCTAATAGCTTCTGCCATGTCTACTTCTACTAAATCAGAAAGATTACTTTTGTTTTGAATATCGAGTGCTAAGTTAGAATCGCTTACTCTTTCAAGCGCGTTCATACGCCCGCCTAAACTTGATTGGGTAAATACTACTTGCTCACTAGAATTCTGTAATTGCACTAAGCCATCAGCAAGTACTTGCTGAAAGTCATCACCTTCAAGTGTACCGTCGTTAAGGCCGGTAATAAGTGCTTGCAATGTATTAAGTACGTTTTCTTTGCCTGGTTTTTCAAGGCTAAAATCGAGTTGACCTGGTGCTGTGCCTTCAAATTCAATTTTCATACCTGCGTATTCAATTGTATCATCGTTAACTTCGCCAGTTACTGCGGGGGTTAGTGCTGCGCCGTCTCGGTATATTTCGTAGGTTTGTGGATCTGTTGCTGTAGCACCTGGGCTTACTAATACGCTATATGTATTTGCAGTTGCTGAAGCTGTTGGGTCTGCGTTGTAATTTGCTTGATGAAACTTATCAAACTCAGCTTGGCCGTCAACATATACACTTGCCGCTGTAATAGAGCCTGAAACACTTGCCGTGTTAGATTCTACATTTAATCGCGCGTTAGTTTTTTCAAACGTATCAAAGCCGTTATCACTCGCTTTAATTGATACACCTTCAGCTATAGTTATTTGGTGTTGCCCTTGGTCGCCATTATAGGTGTACTCACCCGCTGCAGAATCAAACTGATACGGCTGCGTGCTGTCTTGGTATCCTGAAAATATGAATTTTCCGTCTTCTGATCGGGTGTTCATTAAGTTAGCTAGCGTTTGTTGAATGCCACTAAGTTCTGATGCAATCGATTTTAAATCGTCTTTAGTGTAAACACCATTACCAGCTTGAATAGTGAGTTCTTGCGCTTGTTGAATATTGGTATTTATACTTTGCAATATGGTTTCCTCTGTTTCGAGGCGGCCATTTAGCTGGTTAATATTTTTAGTGTATTGCTCGTTTGTTTGTATTTTATTTGAATATAGCATTCCTTGCGAAATAGCAGCTGGCGCTTCTGAGGTGGTTAAATACTTTTCACCTGTTGTTACTCGCTCTTGAGCATTTGCAACACCTTGTTGGTTGTCGAGTATTTTATTTATGTTGTTTTGGTACATTAAATTATTTGATAAACGCATAATTACCTCGCCGCATTTAATAAGGTGTCAAAAATTTCTTGAGCTGCTGCTAAAACTTGTGCTGATGCTGAGTATGATTGCTGAAAACGCAGTAAATTTGCGGCCTCTTCATCTAGGTTTACTCCAGATAACGACTCGTACCATGCCTCAGATTGCTGTGCTAGAGCGTCAAATGCAGCCCCACTTGTGATTGCTTGGCCAGTTATAACACCTATATCACTCACTAATCCTGAATAAGCTTGGTTGAACGTTTTATGGTTGTCGGCCGTTGCTGTTGTTTCTACGTTTAAACGGACTAACTCGCCATTTTGTAAATCAGCTAATTTTAAACCATTACGGTTATCATCAAAGCCGCCTTCGTTAAACTCAAGTGTAAAGGTGTCGCCTGTTGCTGGCGTACCTTCTATATCAAAATCGAATCCGTAGGTATCAAATGGAGCACCCGCTTGCGATAACATTCCTTTTGCAGGAGGCGTAATAGTAAAAGTACTCGTTCCGCTATTATCAGTAATTTGATATTCGTTAGCATTACCTGTTTTAACAAGCGTTATTTCACCGTTTGTTAAGCTTGGTGTTGAAGTAAATCCACCGGAGGTAACACTTTTTACTTCTCCCGCTGAAATAGTAGCGGTACCTATATTATTTAAATCATTAGCAGTACGAATAGGCGATGCTAGTGCTAAATCTTCTGCGCGCCCTGTTGCAAGTGTGATACTTGAAGCGGCATCTGAATTAAGCTTTATTTGAAATTGGTCGCCCTCAACACCTGCCCCAGATACATTAACTTGAAGGCCAAATGATTCTCCGGTAGTAGTCGATGAATCAATAACACCTGAAGATATATCAGCAAGTGAAGGCTGACCTAACGGGTCGCCTTTGTTATCTATAGGCTGAATACTTACTTCATTAGCATTAGCTGTATAAGTAATAATAAAGTCACTGGCAGGAAGTTCACTGCCCTTACCTGGCTCTACTGTTGCAGTCATACCGGCAGTACCTGTGTTAGCTTGATACGCATAAGCGCCAACGGTAGGAATATTAAAAATATTCCCCCCTAGCTGACCTGTTGCATCCATACCCAATTTGTTTTGTTCGTTAAATGCGTCAGCTATCGCTAAGCCCATTTGACCAATTTGGTTTTGCGCAGGAACTAATATGTCATCTCTAAAAGCAAGTAAGCCGCCAATTTTGCCTTTAAGTTTACTTACATCAACTTCAAGCGGCACTGCTTTGCCACCATTAACGTCAAGCGTGAATTCTTTAAAATTAGGATCGGGGTCACCCGTCATCGAAAATAAGTTAAATGCGCCATTTTGCATAACAACCGCTTCGCCTGTGCCCATAAAAACGAGTTTTTCGCCATTTGGACCATCAAGCGTTTCTATGTCTATGAGCTCTGATAAGTCGCGTATTGCTTTATCGCGTTCGTTATAGGTAGAGCTTGCATCTGCGGCGTTATTAGTGCCATTAACTGCTGCAATATTTTGATTTAGCGTGCTAATACTTTGAATTAGTGAGTTTGCTTCATCTGAAAATATTTCGAGCTGCTCGTTCACTACACTTTTTTGATCAAGCACGATGCCCGAAAGTCTATCCATTTGATCAATTAAGCTTTGCGCATCTGTCATTACTAATGAGCGGGCAACGGTAGATGACGGCTGATTAAGCGCTTCTTGCACGTTATTAAATAAAGAGTTAATTCCGGTCGAAAGGTTGTTCGACTCTTCAGAAAAAATAGTATCAACTCGATTAGCCTCAGTAATAAACTGATCGAAAAACGATTTATTAGAGGTGTCACGATTTAGCTGTGACTGAGCAAACTCGTTTAGTAATCGGTATGTTTCGCCTCGCCCTACTTGGTTATCAACCATAGTGGTAAATTCAGTACGCTCACGTACGTAGCCTACGGTATTTACATTGGCGATATTTTTACTTGTCGTTTGCAATAGCTCCGAGCTTGCTCTAACCCCAGAACTGGCAATGTTTAATAAATTAAACGACATGTTACTCTACTCCTTGGCGGATCACGTTTGCCGCAATGTCTTTTAGCTGACTGCTATTGAGTACTTTTTTTATTTTGCTGGCATAATTTGGATCGGTTGCATAACCTGCTTTTTGTAATGAATCTAAAAAGTCATTTGGTTTTGCTGTATTTTGTAATGCTTCTTTGTAGCGTGGGTTTTGCGTTAAAAAATCAACGAAGTCGTTCACGCTATCTTTAATTGAATCGTAGGCTCTAAAGCTGGCTTGTTTTTTAACGGGTGTGCCTTGTTCAAACTCAAGCGTTACTTTGCTTGCTTTATCGCCTTCCCAGCTTTTATCTGACTTAATATTAAATAAGTTATTTGAGCTGCCACCGTCACTTTTATTAATAATGTGTTTACCCCAACCGGTTTCAAGTGCCGCTTGAGCAACCATTACCGCTGGGTTTAAACCTATTTTTTGCGCTGCAGTTTTAGCGTGTTCCCACACTGAACTTACAAACTCTTCTGCATTTTTAAATGTTGGGCTATCGGTTTTAGACTCTGTAGTATCGACTTTAGGCTCAGCAATATCGGTTTTAGTACTCTTAACGATAAGATCGGGTTGCTTATTTTTTTGCTCATGAGGAAGAGCTGATCCGACTTGCGTATCGCTGAAAATATCGTTGGTTGTTCTAAGCACCGAGCCTGGCATAAAGTTTTTAGACTCAGGCGATAACTGCTGAACAATTAAATCGGCAAGGCCTAACGATCCATTTGATGAAAGCTCTGTTGAAAGTTGCTGATCGTGCATTTCTTCAAAAAACTTTACGCCACTTGAATTAAATGGGCTGTCTTTGTCTTCAAATGCTTCGTTAGCTTTGCGCATTCCTTTGAGCAACATTTGCGTAAAAATAGCTTCAAATTGTGCGGCCGCTTTTTTGAGCGCAGCTTTGGAAGCATCAGTTGATGCATCGCCACTCGTTAAGGCTTCTTTACGAAGTGAATCTAAGTTGCCTAAATCAAAAAAGTTTTGTTTATCGAGGTGATTAGTTTCCATCGGCTTTTTGACACAAAATGAATAATGCAGTTAAAAATGCAAAAATTGAGCCACTACCGATAAAACAAGGAAGATAAAAATAATAAACTTAAGTTGCTGTAAATAAAAAGCCCTAGCTTCAAAAATATAGGGCTTAAGTAATACGTTATTTATTGACTTGGGTTATTTATATAACAACTAACTGTCCGTTAATTGCGCCGGCTTCTTTTAGTGCTTCTAAAATAGCCATTAAGTCACCAGGCGCTGCGCCTACTTCGTTAATTGCGCGAACTAAATCGTCAAGGCTTACACCTGGATTAAATACAAAGGCGCGCGAGTCGTCTTGGTTTACATCAATAATACTTTGCTGTGTGACAACTGTATCACCGTTTGCTAGCGGGTTTGGTTGTGACACATTTTGTTGCTCTGCAATTGTTACTGTTAAGCCACCGTGAGTTATAGCCGCAGGCTGAAGCTTAACGTTTTTGCCAATAACAATTGTACCGGTGCGCGAGTTAACTATAATTTTAGCGGCCATGTCAGCTGGTTTAAATTCTAAGTTTTCGAGTGTCGATAAGTACGATACACGCTGGGATGCATCGCGTGGTGCAATAACACGGATAGAAACAGAATCAATTGCTTGTGCGCTATTTGGGCCAACTAAGTCATTAATTGTTTTTTCTAGGCGTTTTGCCGTTGTAAAGTCTGGACGGTTTAGGTTGAAGGTAATGTAATCGCCTTGCATAAATGGGCTTTCTACAGTGCGTTCAACTGTTGCGCCATTTGGTATACGACCAACTGTAGGGGTGTTAATTACAACCTTACTACCATCAAGGCCTTGTGCGCCTAAGCCACCAACAATTAAGCTTCCTTGTGCAATTGCATACACGTTACCGTCTACACCCTTTAAAAAAGTTTGTAGTAAAGTACCGCCACGTAAACTGCCTGCACTACCAATAGAAGAAACCGTAATATCTATTGTTTGCCCGGGCTTTCTAAATGCGGGTAATTCTGCATGCACAGCAACAGCGGCAACATTTTTAATTTTAGGACTTTGAGTTGAAGGCAGCGTAATACCAAAGCTGTTCAACATGCCTCTAAAACTTTGTTGTGTATATGAGTTTTGCTCACCAGTGCCCGGTAAACCAACCACTAAGCCATAACCAACTAATTGGTTAGAGCGCACGCCTTCAACCATAGACACATCTTTTATGCGCTCAGCACTGGCAGTAAACTGCCAACCCAATAACGCAACTAAACATAAAGCTTTAAGGCTATTCATGTTGTTACCCTCTAAAATGGAAACAGCGAACTGCTAAAGAAACGTGTAAGCCAACCAGGACTTTGCGCTTCTTGCGTTTGCCCTTTACCTGAGTATTGAATACGTGCATTAGCAATGCGGTTTGATTCAACCGTATTATCGGCGCTTACGTCTTGAGGGCGTACTAGCCCTTCTAAACGAATAAACTCTTCACCGGTATTAAGCGTTAGCCATTTTTCGCCGCGAATAACTAAGTTACCATTAGGTAAAACGCGCATTACATTAACCGAAATATCGCCCACTAAGCTGTTTGATTGGTTTGATTTTGAATCGCCCGTAAACGACGAATCGCTACCAATGCCAAACTGAATACTATCGCCACCTATATTTACAGGTAGACCACCTAAGCCAATCACTGGGTCTAAGCTTGCGTCGGTTTCTTTGTCTGTTTCTGTTTTAGCGGCTTTTGTTGCTTGAGTAGACTCTTGCAATTTAACCGTAATTATATCGCCAGTACGTAGCGCTTTTTTATCAGAATATAAGTCGTTTGATGTATGAGTATTAAACAATGAACCTGTGGCTACCAGCGGCTCTAAAATAGGCTCGGGGTACATAGGTGCGTAGTAAGGGTCGTCCTGCACTACTTCACTATTTTGCGTAGACATACAGCCACTTAAAAATAATGTGCCCGCTGTAAATAAAATAATATTACGCATAATTCCCCCTACTCTATTAAAGCTGTTGATTGATATAACTCATCATTTCGTCAACGGCCGAAATTACTTTTGAGTTCATTTCGTAAATACGCTGAGTTTCAATTAGGTTTACGAGCTCTTCAGTTACATTTACGTTTGAAGTTTCGAGTGAGCCTTGAATAATGCTACCTAACCCTTCAACACCAGGATTACCTTGTACCGGCGCACCACTTACAGCGGTTTCGGTATAAAGATTTTGACCGATTGGCTCAAGACCCGACGGATTAATAAAATCACTAATAGTCAGCTGACCAATGACCACGTTATCGGCTTGGCCTGCAACACGTACAGATACTTCGCCGTCTTGCGAAACCGTAATTGATTGCGCGTCATCTGGTACATTCATTTCTGGCTGAATCACATAACCTGCGCCCGATGTAACAATTCGTCCATCGCCATCGGTAGTAAACTGGCCGTTGCGCGAGTAAGCAATATTGCCATCTGGTTGCAGTACTTCAAAAAAACCTTCGCCAGAAATCATCCAATCTAGTGAGTTTTCGGTGGTCAACATGTTGCCTTGCGTAAACTCTTTTTGGTTAGCTACAACTTTTGCACCCGCACCTAACATTAGGCCCGATGGCATTTCGGTATCTTGCGATGAACGACCGCCCGGCTGATTAATATTTTGATAAAGTAAATCTTCAAATATAGCGCGACTTTTTTTGTAACCTACGGTACTCGCATTCGCTAAGTTATTTGAAATAACCGATATATCGGTTTGTTGGGCGTCTAGCCCCGTTTTACTGATCCACAATGCTGGATTCATAATCGTGTCCTCACTTTAAAGTTAAACAATGCGTAACAGCTGATCTTGACGCTCGTCAATTTCTTCAGCTGTTTTCATTAATTTCACTTGTAATTCAAATTGGCGCTGGTGGCTTATCATGTCGACCATTTCGTGAACTGGGTTCACATTCGACATTTCAAGCGAACCACTTAAAACTTTTACATTGGCAGAGGTATCTACTATTACATTGGCTTTTGGCCTAAATAAACCATCGTTACCTTTTTCGAGCTGAGAGCTATTTGCTTCTACCACTCTAAGCGTGTCTATTTCTTCTAAAAAATTAGCGGGAGCGCCTTGTGGTCGAACTTGAATAGCGCCATCTTGACTAAACCCTATTTTTTCGACTGGGACAGGTAAAATAACAGGTCCCCCTTCGCCAATAACTTGACGACCATGGCTGGTTACGAGCATGCCTTGAGCAGTAACGTTTAACGTACCCACTTTTGTGTAAGCTTCATTACCGGAGGCATCTTGCACAGCAAGCCATGCGTTATCGCTCATCGCGATATCTAAGTCTCGCCCGGTTTGAACAATGCCACCCGATACCATGTTTGAACCCGGACGCTCTTGCATTGAAAATACACGTGTAGGCAAACCTTCGCCAAACGCTTGCATAGAACGTGCTTGCGCAAAGTCGGCTTTAAAACCCGTTGTATTTGCATTTGCCAAATTATTGGCTTTTAAAGCAAGCCCTTGTAGGCTTTGCTTAGCGCCAGAGGCCGCAATGTAGACCATTTTGTCCATAGTATCGACTCACATAAAAAATCTCTGAACTTATAAATGCAAAATAGGTGCCAGATTAAATTTGACGCAACATTGAGAGGTATTTAGAAGGGTTTACAAAGAGGACTTATAAAAAAGGCTGCAAAAATGCAGCCTAATATATTTAATGGGGTTTAGCTTATCGAATCTGCAAAATACTTTGCTGAATAGTTGAGTTAACCTCAAGCGCACGTGAGTTTGCTTGATAATTACGCTGTGCAGTAATTAAGTCTACGAGTTCATTAGTAAGGTTTGTATTTGATTGCTCAAGCGCTGATGAGTTAATTCCACCAAATGTACCCGAACCAGCTTCACCCGCTACAGGTTCACCTGAATCAATACTTTGCTTCCAGCTTGTATCACCCACTTGTGATAACCCTTGTGAATTTGGAAAACGTACCATAGCCACTTGGCCTAGGAATGTTGAGTCACCATTACTGTAAGAAGCGACAATTTTACCGTCTGTTCCTATATCAATTCCGGCTAAACGACCAACTGTTGAGCCATCTTGATCGAGTGCTTTTACTTCAAAACCACTTGAATACTGAGTTGGGATACGTCCTGCCGTGTTATTTTCATCGCGCCAGTTAAGCTCAATACCAGTACCAGGGAAAGTTGCACCATTGTCTAGTAATGTTGATAAACCAGCGCCAGAACCCGCTGGTAGTAATATTTCATCAAAAGTAGTTGTATTTGTATTTGCCACACCACCTGTTGTTGATGGCAAACCACTTGAGTTAAAACCTAGGGTAGTCAGTGGTGTATAAGGTGTCGTTGTTTGTTCTCCACCAGTTGTGCCATCAACTACTTTGCCATCGAGTGTTGCGTATACTTCCCAACTGTTATCTGTACCACCTGCTGCGGCATCATCTTCTTTAGCAAAAAAGTATTGTAAAATATGTGGTTCACCTAGTGAATCATATACCGTTGTTGACGTAGATGAGTTATAAGTACCACTAGACGTAGGGTCAAAATCTAGACCTGTTGGATCCGCCGTTGCATCTAAGTTAAACGACAAAAATACATTTTCTGTTGCGCGAGGTGAACCAGACGAATCAGGGATTTGAATTGGATCAGTTGTGCTCAAACTTACCGACGTTGTATCACCTGTAGATGAGTCAACAGGGAATGCTTGTAAAAAGTTACCTTTTGCGTCAACCATAAAGTTATCTTGGTTAAGCTTAAATGCACCCGCACGTGTATATGTTAAATCTTGCGAAGATAAATCGTCGGTCATCGCAAAATAACCTTCACCAGTGATTGCTAAATCAAGTGAGTTATTTGTAAATTGTAGTGAGCCTTGGTGAAACTGCTGCGCAACCATGGTTGTTTGCACACCGTCACCATTTTTAGTCTTACCAGAGCTAAACACTGATGAAGCGTAAACATCGGCAAACTCAGCGCGTGACTCTTTAAAACCTGTGGTATTAACGTTTGCAATATTATTTGCCGTTACGTCTAAATCTTTTTGCGCGGCAGCAAGGCCGGTTAATGCAATATTGAAGCTCATAATTCACCTCTAACCTGTTAGTCTGTGGCCTGCTAGCAGGCGAAAAATACTAAAATTTATTACGCGATTTCTGCTACATCTGTCAGCCTAACCGCACCTTCTTTAGTGTTAATAATAATGCCACTTGAGCCATTAATATTAACGCTTTCAATGTTCTTGAATGTAGCAATGGGCAAGCTTGAAAATTCGCCGTCAGTACTTCCTTCGGCGGTTACTGAGTATTCACCTTCAGGTAAACGCTCACCGGCTTCATTTTTGCCATCCCACGCAAAACGTACTGCACCTGCTGATTGAGAACCCATATCAATAGTTCTCACTAGCTGACCTGATGCATCTGTCACTTTAATTTTTAAGTTATCAACGGCTTCTTCTGCCACTGCAGAGCCTCTGGCATCACCCGTTTCATTTAAATCCAGGGTGTTTGACTCAAGTAAAGCTTGCTTGCCAACAAGTGTTGATGCTTGCAATGCTGAATTTGATGTCATAGATGACGCTAAGCTATCAAAATTTGAATTTAAATCGCTGATGCCTTGCGCCATTGTGAAACTAGTCATTTGCGCAATCATTTGATCGTTATCCGCAGGGTTACTGGGATCTTGAAACGATAATTGCTGAGTTAACAAAGAGAAAAAGTCTTCTTGTGTTAACGCATCACTCTCATTATCACTGGTCGCTACTTGCGATTCTTGCCAGCGTATAGAGTCTAAATAGGATGAAGATGTACTAATATCATTACTCATAACCTACCCTCGGTTACCGCTGCCCTAGCAACAGTGTTTTACTTAGCATTTGCTTTGCTGCATCAGCAACTTGCACGTTTGTTTGGTAAGAACGAGAGGCAGAAATCATATTTGCCATCTCCTCTACAACATTGACGTTGGGTTTATAGATATAGCCATTTTCATCCGCACTTGGATGGTTTGGGTTATATTCAATTTGTAATGGTGCATTACTTTCAACAATGCCCAAAACCTTAACACCAACTGCGGAGCCCTGTTGGTTACTTACTGATGCTGAAGCCTTTGTTAGCTCAGCCGCAAATACAGGTTGGCGCGCTCGGTACGTTTTGTCTTGAGATGAACTAATGGTATTAGCATTAGAAATATTACTAGCTGTAGTATTTAAGCGAACGTTTTGTGCGCTCATACCCGAACCTGCAATATCGAAAACATTATATAAACTCATAATTTTTATCCTTGACTACCGAGAGCTTTATTCAGGCCTTTAAATTTACCGCTTAAAAATTGCAAGCTGGCCTGATACTCCATAGCATTCTGTGTATACAAGTTTCGTTCCACTTGTATATCAACCGAGTTACCATCACCTGTATCTGATTGATTTGGCAAGCGAAATGATTCTGAACTGCCCATACTATGAGTACCTCCACCAATGTGTTTATCATTAGTTCTTACCATAGTATTGCCGCTTTGCTGGGTTGACCTTGCCGCTTTTAATGCAGAGGCAAAATCAATATCTTTTGCTTTATAGCCAGGCGTATCAGCGTTAGCTATATTAGTTGCAATTAATTCAGCTCGCTGTGAACGGATCAACATGGCTTGCGGATGCACACCTAATGCTTTATCAAAACTGATAGCCATAACCTTCTCCAAAAAATTGACTTACCCATGAATAAAGCAAAAAATAAGCCATTAATATTAGGAAGTGTTATATTTTTATAAGACTATGTATCTAAATAGAAAAACGACGCTTGGTGCGTCGTTTTAGGGAAATGAATTAACTTAGTTATTTCTTTTGGTAAATGATACCGGGGTTGCATCTAACCATATCAAATTCAGTACTTAGACCAGTTAGGGACTCTGACGCTCCTAAAAATAAGTACCCTTTTGGGTTTAATGCTTGTGCAAACTGATTAATAATTTTAGCTTTTATTTCAGGCGCAAAGTAAATAAGTACATTACGGCAAAAAATAATATCAAACTTGCCCATTAACGCGTAAGAATCAAGCAAATTCAGGTGCCTAAAACTAACTTGTTTTTTTATTGTATCGTTTACTTGTGCCATACCATTGCCGCTGTCTTTAAAAAACTTTTTACGACGCTCTGCAGATAACCCTCTGGCAAGTGCAAGCGCGTCATATTCTGCATTTTTACACATATCAAGCATGGTATTAGATATGTCGGTACCAATAATTTGTGCACCCATACGAAGCACACCAGGTTGCTTAGTATTAAATTCAGCTACTGACATAGCTATTGAATAGGGTTCTTGTCCTGATGAGCTGGCAGCAGACCAAATTTTTAAAGGCCTTCTTAAGTCTTTAAACTCAGGAAAAAGCTTATTTTGGAGCAACTCAAACGGGTATTGATCTCTAAACCACAACGTTTCGTTTGTGGTCATTGCATCAACCACTGCGGCTCTTAATTGCCGCTCGTGAGGCCCGAGAGTTTTACTAACCAACTCCGATAAAGATCCCACATTAAATCGAGTCATTAACGGAGCAAGTCGGCTTTTAACTAAATACTGTTTGTTTTCACCTAAAACAATGCCGCATTGCTGCTCTAAAAACGAACGAAACTGGTCGTATTCACTTTGCTGCAAATCTTTATTATTCAAGTTAGTAGCACCTATTTTTGTTAATCACAATGAACCCACTTTTTAACCGCTGTTGCTAATTCGTCTGGGTTAAATTTAGCAATAAAGTCATCTGCCCCGACTTTTTCAATCATAGCCTGGTTAAAAACACCACTCAAAGAGGTATGCAAAATAACATGCAAAGGTGCAAGTTTGGGATCTGCTTTTATTTCAGCTGTTAAGGTATAGCCGTCCATTTCTGGCATTTCAACGTCTGAGATAAGTAACGCTACTCGCTCAGTAATATCGTTTTTACAATCAAGCTCTGCTATTTCTTTTAATCTTATAAGTGCTTCTTTACCATTTTTGGCAAGCTCTGTTTGCACGCCTAACGGCTCTAGGGCGCGTTTAACTTGATTACGCGCAACAGCAGAGTCGTCTGCAATAAATACGATACGTTCGCCTAAATCTTTTTGAATATCGCCGCTTTGTGCAACTTCAGCACTTACTTCTGTGTTTACTGGGCAAATTTCGTTGAGAATTTTTTCTACATCGAGAATTTCGACTAATTCATTTTCGATTTCGGTCACTGCTGTTAAATATGAATAACGTCCGGCGCCTGATGGTGGTGGCATTATTTTTTCCCAATTCATATTTACAATACGTTCAACTCCGCCCACTAAAAACCCTTGCACAGAGCGATTGTATTCAGCAATGATTATAAAGCTGTCTTTAATGTTGTCGATTGGGCGCCCACCTACAGCCATTGATAAATCAATTACTGAAATAGTTTGACCACGAATATGTGCAACACCACGAATATACGGATTAGATTTTGGCATGCTTGTTAGTGGAGGGCATTGCAGCACTTCTCTCACTTTAAATACATTAATACCAAAACGCTGACGCCCTCTGAGCTTAAATAAAAGTAATTCTAGGCGGTTCTGCCCAACCAACTGTGTGCGTTGGTTTACTGAGTCTAAAATGCCTGCCATTCAAATCTCCTAAAGAAAACAAATAATACGGAACGATAATTGCTTTCTATTTATAAAGCTACATAACATCGCGGGTGCGTCTACTTTTTGACGCAAAATATTTATACCCTGTTTGAAACCATAAGCATAGTCGAAACATTATGAGTTTGTTAAAAAAAATCAGAAGATACAGTGTTTTTTATTTTGTTACTAGCTTGTGCTTTGTATTCCCTTTGCAAGCTAAAGTGTTTAGTAAAGATTTATTACAAGACATGGCCGTTGCTTATATAGCTAAGCAGATTGGTACATTGCAAAATACTAATACTCAATTAAGTGCACTGCCTTTAGATAGTCGCATTCCTGATCGTGTCTGTAATACTGAGCTTGAATTATCAACATCCGATGAGCCACCATTTAACCGCCAAGTAACCTTACAAGCTAAGTGCAATGATGCGCAAACGTGGGCTCAATACGTTCATGTAAGAGTTGTTGAAATGGCCCCAGTTGTTGTTGCCACCGCTAATTTATCCCGCGGTGAAGTAATAACTAAATCGCATTTAAGTATTGAAATGAAACCAACTCACTTTGTACGAATACAGTACTTAGATGACCCCACAATGCTAATAGGCAGCAGAAGTAAACGAAATATTAGAAGTGGTATGCCAGTATTACTAAACCAAATTTGTATGGTGTGTAAAGGTGACTCTGTTAATATTTACGCTAACCTTAGAGGCCTTAGAATTAAAACCACAGGTATTGCTTTAGAAGACGGTACTTTGGGCGAACAAATACAAATAAAAAACAAAAAATCAGGTAAAGTTTTAAATGCGCGAGTAGATGGTGTAGAGTCTGTTCAGGTGAATATTTAATTTAGATTTATACTAAAGTATCCTACGTATATGCCGATAACATGGCATAAGTTGGGTAATATACGGGTTTATTATTATGGTTAATCAAGTTAATGGCAGTAATCAACAAGCTAATGCGTTAACAAATGCAAAGCAACAACAAGTTGATTTAAAAAAAGATAACGCAAATACACAAGCGACGCAGACTCCTTCGCCTAAAGCAGCAAGTGACTCTGTAAGCTTAACGCCGCAAGCGCAGCAATTAAAAACGCTTCAAGATAAAGCACAGCAATCGTCTGGATTTGACAGCGATAAAGTTGCTGAGCTTAAAAAAGCAATAACCGAAGGTAAATATCAAGTGGACAGTGAAAAGCTTGCTAAAAACTTAGCTGATTTTGAGTTTAATGTGTATGGCTGATCATAATAGTTTAATTAGCGTAAAACTAAACCAACAAGTAAGTTGTTTAGATTCTTTGCATACGCTATTAAACGACGAGCTTACTGCTATTGCTTCACGACGTGGTGCTGGTTTAAAAGAAATTACCCAACAAAAAATGTCTTTTTTAACTAAGCTAAGCACTCTTGATAAAGAGCTAAGTAAGCTTATTGCCAGTAACGATACACAAAATCCTGAAATATCTGAGCTAATAAGCCAAGTTAAAACTCAACTTGCGCAATGCCAAAAACAAAATAATGTTAATGCTCATGCTGCCCGCCAAGCGCAACTTAGTGTTAAACAATTAAAAGAGATATTAATTGGCGCACCAACGTCAATGACCTACGATCAAGCCGGTAAATCTGTAAATACCGAGAGTAAATTGGTTCGTAATTTAAAAGCGTAAGCCCAAAATTTTACATTAAAAAAGCCTTATTGATATATCAATAAGGCTTTTTTAATGTCCTTTGTTCTTAAATTTCGTTATAAATAATATCCATTTGCTTAATAATGTAAGCCCCCTTAATAAATAATTAAGAGGGCTCTATTAATATTAAATATCCGTTTGATTATTACTACTTTCAATTAAGTGTTTAATCATCTCTTCCGATTGATTTTGCACATCAACCGCAGGTGCTGCTGCATCAATGCTTCCCCCACTTTGAGCTGGAGTATAAGCAATTGCAGAGCCTTCGTCCTCAACCAGTGTATTTAGCGCTATAAGCTGCTCTGCATCTTCGCTAATAATAACGTCATCAATATTAAGCGGTTCCGCCGAACTCATTTGGACCGTTTGCTCAGGTGTTGACAGACCACTCAAGTTACCTAAGTCAATTGTTTCAGTGCTTAATACGTTGCTGCTTGAAACTTCATTAGGAATTGTATCGCCTAGAGCCGACTCTTCGCTAAATGATGCAGGGATTGTATCGCCAGAAGCAGCGCTTGCTCCATTATCGTAAATATTGCCTGACTCTATAAATACATCATTTCCATTTTTAACTTGATAATTACCAGCTTCGTCCACAGTATAGAAATGCGTGTTTTCAAGACCTGTACCCAGTAAACCTAAAAGATTCAGATCTAAATTAGTAGAGTCCCAATTACCTTGAGCATCTACAACTGCATATGGCGCTGAAGTTAATGCTAAATCAATGCCTAAAACTAATGAGTCGAAAATATAGACCTTACTTCCCTCACCGCCATCAGATGTACCTTCGTAACCAACCAATATCCCTATACCCAATAAATTAAGTAAGTACTCAGGTTCTACTGTAAAGTTGATCGGTGTATTATCAATAACCAATCCAGATAAACTACCGCTTGATGTTGCGTTTCCAGAACTATCGGTCGCTACAGCTGTTACTGTATAAGCCCCATCAGCTAAGGTAGTATTAGCTGTTACGCTCCACTCACCAGATGCATCAGCAAATACTGTTTCAGTTGCCTCTGTAGCGCCACTAAAGATCACCGTTACTGACTCACCTGGAGCGGCTGTACCTGTTATAACTGGGTTTTGATCTGTAGTTAGTACCAATCCTGAATCAATTGTAATACCTGAGTCAATTGCGCTACTTGATGATTGCGTACCAGTATTACTTGCACCATCAACAATGCTTACATCAACGCTGTAGTTGCCCTCAGGAAGTACTTCTGCTGATGTCACACTCCACGTCCCATCAGCTCCAACTGTTGTTTGAACATTGTGAGTGGCACCAGCTGAATCAGTAAACATAACTATAACCGCTGCACCTGCAAAGCTTCCAGTAACTGACCCCGTAACAGTAGGCGTTGTATCTTGCCCTACCAATATTGGATCTATGACTACAGTTGGCGCTGTGTAGTCTGTGCTTGACACCATAGTATCGCTAGCAGAATTACCCGCTGTATCGCTTATTGATGCTGTTGCACTAAAGCTACCTTCACTAAGCGCGGTGGTAGCTGTTACTGACCATGTGCCACTTCCTGAAACTTGAGCGGTAATAGTTTGTGAATCATTATTAGCATCGGTAATAACAACACTCACATTTGTACCTGCTGGTGCATCACTTGTACCTGTAATTGTTGGTAACGGGTTATTAGTAACAGGTAACTGGTTAACTTCAACTGTTGGTGGTGTTAAATCAATAATGCCACCTAGGCTTGTAGAACTTGTAAGCCCTAAGTTTTCAACTGTAGCACTTACAGTAAAGGCACCTTCAGCTAATGGTGTTGTAGGTATTAGAGTCCATACACCTGCAATAGCTTGGGTGTTATATGTCGTTGCTGTACCGCTACTATCGGTAATAACTACCTGTACGTCACCTGCTAATATATCTGTGGTACCTGTAATTGTTGGCGTTGTATCGCTTGTATCTACAATTTGATTAATTAACAAACCTGGTAAGGTTGTACTAATAGTGCCCGTTTGCGTAACTGTTGCTATATTCCCAGCATCATCTGTACTTATTGCCTCAATTGTTAAGTCACCTTCAGCAAGTAAAGGAGTAACAATAAGCCATGTTCCGTCTCCTAATACCGAAGTGGTAACTACATATAATGTATCTGTAGAGTCAGTAATATTTACGGTAATTAAACTTCCTACCTCTTCATCGCTTGTCCCTTCAATAGTAGGTGTTAGCGTATTAAGTACACCAAACGCATCAATTCCTAGCGCTGGCGCTATAGTATCTATCGTTACTTGCTCAATGGCCGACTGCCCTGTATTACCTGCGGCGTCAGTTATACTTGCAGAAACAGTATATATACCATCTGATAAGCTAGTAGTTACTAAAGACCAATTGCCATCTCCATCAATTAAAGTATTAAATACGGTTTCGTTGCCATTACTACCAATAACAGTTACATCAATATTTGTGCCTTCCGCCTCTGGTGATGTACCTGAAAGCTCTAATATATCTGTATTGCTAATGCTCAGTGGTAAAATTCCAACCACTGGTACTAGCGTATCAACGACGAATTCAAGCGTATCGGTAACTACATTACCTGCATCATCAGTAATACTCACATTAGCAACGTGTTGCCCTTCAGATAATGCATCAACTTCAAGTGTAAATATTCCCAAAGCATCAACTGTAGTAGTTAGTACAGTGCCGCCATCTAGTTGTATTTCAACAACACCATTAATTAAATCACTGGTACCTTGGATTATTGGCGTTGAATCTGATGTTGTGCCAATAACCTGTAAGCCAAGTGTTGGCGATATTGTATCCACCACTGCGGTAAGTAGTTGCGTGGTAGTAATACCGACCTCACTTAACACGTCAACTGTTACACTAAATGTCCCCTCAGCTAATGATTGAGGAACCTGCACAGCCCACGTATTATCGGCTTGCACTATAGCCGTAAGCTCTTGTACTACATTTTCGCTATCTACCACTTTAACTAGCACTTCAGTGCCTGGTGCTTGGTCGGTCGTACCACTAATTATTGGTAAATCGCCCTCACCAGTAGCAAAGTCAACTACCGCATTTAGTACTGGGGTTGAAGCATCTACATCAGCAGTCGTAATAGTGGTGGTGTTACCCACATCATCGGTTGCCGAGGCTTCAATAACTGATAAGCCAATAACATTAACGGCTAGGCCTAATAGCTCCCAATCACCATTTGCATCTGTGGTTACATCGTATGTTAAATCGAGTAAATCACCTGCAAGCTCTAGAGTAACCGTAACGGTTTTACCTTCGCCCAAATCAGATGTACCAGATAAAGAAACCAACTGACCTAATAGGAACGAAGGCACAATTGTTAGCTCTGGTCCCACGGTATCAACCTCACCACCGGTTTTATTGTCGACCGAAGTATTGCCCGCAGCATCGCTAATAGTTGCACTAACACTGTAAACACCGTCAGCTAAAATATTATTAGCAGCCGCTTGCCAGTCTCCATTGCCATCGGTTTGAACGGTCATTTGATGAGAAACTCCAGCAGAATCAGTAAAGGTAACTATAACGTTTGTATTTGCTTCGTTAGATGTGCCTGTAATTAATGGAGTGCTATCTTGAGTCAGTATTAATGAACTTTGATTAATACTAATCTCAGGAGCAATTGTATCAATGGTTGCTGTATTTGTTGCGTCCCCGGTATTACCAGCGCTATCAGTAACAGAGACTTCAACTGAATAATCTCCTTGTGATAGAGAGCTAGTTGCCTCTACAGACCATACACCACCAGTTTGAACTGTTGTATTTACAGTATGCTTATTCCCTAGTGCATCGGTAAATACCACAGCAACTGCATCACCTACCATGGCACCTGTCACATTCCCTGAAATACTTGGAGTTAGATCGGTACTTCCAGCAATATCGTTAATGGTCACAACTGGCGCTGTTATGTCAACTTCCCCTGTAATACTTGTGTTTACAGGATTACCGGCAGTATCTGTTGTTGAAGCTAAAACCGTGTAAGTGCCCTCGCTCAACTCTGTACTTGCAGCGACTGACCATGTGCCATTTGCACCAACCGTAGCATTAACCGTTTGCTCTGCACCTAAGCTATCAGTAATTAAAATAATAACTAATGCGCCTTGCGGTGCGGTTGTTGTGCCTGAAATTGTAGGCGTTGTATCATTTAAAGTTACAAGCGGCGTAATACTAAGCGTTGGCGCGGTTAAATCGATAACACCGCTACCTGTTGTATTACTCGTTAAGCTTCCTTCAGTTACACTTGCCGAAACAGTAAACTCACCTTCAGGAAGAATAGTTGTCGCATCAACACTCCAAATCCCGCCTACTACCGTCGTAGTTACAGTATGTGAAACGTTATTAACGTCAGTTATAACGACTGTGATCACCGAGTTATCTATTGCACTACTTGTGCCTGATATTGCTGGTGTTTGATCGTTCGTATCAACAATTGTATTAATATTAATTGTAGGCGCATTGGTATTTAAAGTTGCGGTACTATTTGCAACTGATTCATTCCCTGCGGCATCAGTAACACTTGCAGAAACTGTAACTTCACCATCAGTCAGTACATCTGTAATATCTACAGTCCAAGCACCTCCTGCACCAACAACAGTTGTGTAAGTCTCGGTACTATCTCCATCGGTCACAGTTACTGTAATACTCGTGTTTTCAGGTTCATTGGATGTGCCTGAAATAGTTGGCGTGCTGTTATTAATTGTACCTAATGCATTTATAGTAATACTTGGTGCTTGAGTATCAACAAAACTCGAACCTGTATCAGAGCCTGTATTACCAGCATCATCGGTAATACTTACCTCTACATCATAATTGCCATCTGGCAAGCTTGGCGCTGTAACTTGCCAATCGCCGCTAGCATCAACTATTGCGGTTAAAGTATGTATGTCATTATTACTATCTGTAATGACTATATCGACCACCGTATTCTGTGGTTCAGTTGAAGTACCACTTACAATTGGTGTATTAGTGTTAAATACAGTTATATCATTAAGTACAATAACAGGTACTTGGGTATCAATTGTTAAATCAATAGTCGTGCTGCTGATATTATTAGCGTCATCGGTAATACTTACTTGCGCCGTATAATCACCATCAACAAGTGCTACGGGGACATCTACTTGCCAATTGCCATCAGTACCCACAGTTGCTGTTAGTGTTTGACCACCAATAATAATGCTTACATCTGCACCTATCTCATTACTTGTGCCTGAAATTGTAGGTGTTGTATCTATTGTCGCGTTAACTTCGTTCACAATTAATGTAGGATCAACACTGTCTATTTCACCTTGAGCCTGCTGCGTTGTTAAGTTACCAACACTGTCTCTAACCTCTGCAACAACGGTATATTGACCTTGCGCTAGCTCTGCAGGTACAGCAACAGACCAGTCGCCACCGGCTTGAACTGTCGCAGTAAACGCTTGGCTTTCTCCTTCACTATCAGTCACGGTTATATTAATTACAGTGCCTTGCCCCATATCGGTGGTGCCGCTAATTACTGGCGTACTGTCATTAGATAAAGCATCGACACTAACGGTTAATTCTGGTGCTACGTTATCAAAATCAAGTGTATTGATTGTTCTGACATTACCAGCTGCATCCGTTGCACTGGCAGTCACATAGGCAAGGTTTAGTAAAGGTACTGTTATGTTTGCAAGCCCCCACGTACCATCAGGATTTGTCGTTGCTGTATAAGTTGCACCAACTAATCCCCCAACTAGGTACTCTGTAATAGTGATTACAGAACCCCCTAGTAGATCAGAATCCCCCGAAAGAGAAACTAAATTACCTAATAAAAACGATGGAATAATTTCAAGATCCGGAGCGGTTATATCGACTTCGCCAGTGTCTGTACCCGTGCCTGTATTGCCTGCGGCATCGGTGATACTGGCGCTGACGCTGTAATTACCTTCCGCTAAATCGCCGCTTGGCGTTACACTCCAGTTACCACTTGCATCGATTTGTACATCAATAGTTTGCACTGCATTCGCTGCATCGGTAAACGTAACCGTGATGGTGCTGTTAGGCGCATCACTGGTGCCAGTAACCGTCGGTGTGCTGTCGTTTGTTAATAATGGCGCATCTACACTCACACTTGGTGCTGTGGTATCAATGGTGCCGTTGCCGGTAATATTGGTGCTGTTACCTGCCACATCGCTGATGTTGGCGGTGATCGTGTACGGCCCTTCAGCCAGTGCAGTCGGTACTTCAACTGAGAAGTTGCCATCAGCATCCACAGTGGTGGTGAACGTTTGTGTATTGCCTTGATCGTCCACTACGGTGAAGTTAATAACCGTGCCTTCAACCGCATCGCTTGTGCCGCTGAGTGTCGGGGTGATGTCGCTACTTGAGCCTGGACTGGTAAGCACAAGTGTCGGTGCAATGGTATCTATTTCACCAGTGCCTGTGGCAGTGGTGTCGTTGGCTGCCACATCTTCAACATTCGCGTTAATGCTGTATGCGCCTTCTGCAAGTGCTACCGGTACAGGAATTGACCACGTACCATTAGCAAGCACGGTGGCGCTCATTGTTTGCGCTGCACCGGCACTGTCTGTCACAATAATAGTGACTTCACTGCCTTGTGGCGCATCGCTTGTACCCGAGATAGTCGGTGTCGTGTCATTGCTAACACCATTATCTGCAATAAGAAGGCTTGGTGCGGTTAAGTCAATCTCGCCTGTTTCGGTGGCGCTGCCGATATTACCTAGTCCATCATCTACTTCTGCGGTGACCGTGTATTCGCCTTCAGCTAACTCAACAGGCGCTGCAACGCTCCATAGGCCACCGGTGACCGTGATGGTCGTGGTGGTTTCAGCTCCTGCACTGTCTACAAACGTTAAGCTGATAGTGGTGCCATCGGCTGCATCACTTGTACCATTAATGGTTGGTGTGGTGTCGTTGGTATCAACCAAGGCATTAATGTTAATGCTCGGCGCGATGGTGTTGAGTGTCGCGGTTTCACTTAATGTGGTGGTGTTTCCGGCGTTATCGCTCACGCTGGCTTCAATAGTAAGCTCTCCATCAGCTAATGCTGTCGGCACATCTGCTGACCAACTGCCATCGGCTTGTACTGTCGCGGTGAACGTTTCGGTTGTGGTGCCGTCGCTTACGCTGATGTTTATCACTGTGCCCGCTGGAGCATTGCTGCTTCCGCTGATTGCTGGAGTGCTGTCGTTCGTAGCGCCCACGGTATCCAGTGTTAATGTCGGTGCTAAGGTATCAAGAGTGCCTGATTGAACTGCGCCACCTGTGTTGCCTGCATCATCGGTGATACTGGCTTGTACGGTGTAGCTGCCATCTGGTAATTCAGGGCTGGTTGCTTGCCAATTACCGCTGGCATCAACTGTGGCAGTGATTGGGTGCTCATCACCGTTACTGTCGGTAATAACAATGTTTATAACCGTGCCTGCAGGCTCTGTTGAGGTACC